>NZ_PIZT01000025.1:0-54423 GCF_002834115.1 Methylomonas sp. Kb3
CGCTTCGAGAAATGGCGCCGAAACCGAAGGTATATCGGTAAATTTCAACAGCCTGTTAAAGTGCTCGCCGAGTTTGGAAATAAATTTCCCCTGCTACATCATACGTATGAGAATACCAAAATCATTTTTTTAACACCCGGTTTGCCTTGCTGATAGCACGTGACCTTTGTATTAGCCAGTTGTGTCACCATTTCCAAGCAAAAGCCGTTCCAGACATCTTGAGCGATGGATAAATCGTCAAGTTTGCTTGAACAAATAGGCAAATTTGCCGAGTACCTGCTCAGACAGGGCGCTGCAATGCCGATAAAACCCGCCGGACAAATGCTTAGTTATCCCGGTTTAATGCCAAACGCTCGGCGAGGCGGCGCAACTGCTCACTGTTGAGCGCTATATCAAACTGCTCGTCCAGCAAGTCATTTAATTGCGCCTGGCTGTCAATTGAATGGCTAATTTTCTCATCCGCGCGGCATCTTGAAAAATGGGTATTGAACAATTGTACCCAGCCTTCGTCGGTATTCCGGCAAATCAATAAATTTTGCGACAGCAGCGATTGGTCCCAGATTGTGCATACCAAGTTGGCCGCGTCCAGGTCGCAGCGTTGCACTGTTGAGCGGTCGAAACTATACAAGGCAAACCACTCGCCGTCCTGTAGCCGCTCCAGCACCGTTTCTCCAGATTCCGCCTCCTCGCGCAACCGAAACTGGTTATGATCCTGGCTTTGCGTTTGCTCGGTATTCAGGCGCAGCGGTCGATAGTGGCTGGGGCCGCCGAAGCCGGCATCGACCAGCCAGGAGTCGCCTTCAGCCTCCACGATAAATGCCAAATGCAGGCGCGGTCCGCCTTCGTTGCGGCCCATTCGCACTCTAGCCATAATCGGCTGATACGCAAATCCCAACTCGTCCAGCGCCTGTCCAAACAACCCGTTCAATTCGAAACAATAGCCGCCGCGTCGATTGGCGACGATCTTTTCCATCAACGCCGCCGTTTCCAACTCGGGCAGCAAGCCCAATAGCGGATTGATGTTTTCGAATGGAATAGCGCCGAGTTGCGCCTGTTGCAATTGGCTGAGCCCGGCGAGGCTGGCCTCCGGTTTGGCTATGCCGATGCGGTTTAGGTAAGCGTTAAAATCAAAACTCATGAGGTAATCTTGTAGAGTAAAAAAGCGGTTAAACGGAAACGAATCGTGCGCCGGCATGATCCTGCAGGTGACAACGATAACAAATTCTTGCAATCGGTTTCAAACCGCCAACTCAACGATTCGCGCCTCGATTGCCGTATCCCTGATGACAAGTTCGGCAACGGCTATCGGCAATTTAAATCGGCGTGGACCAGCGCTGCCGGGGTTGAGATACAGCACGCCATCACGTTCTTGAATCGATGGTTTATGCGAATGGCCGGAGATAACGACACGAATCCCGGCCGCGACCGGATCGATGGGCAACTCGGCCAAGTCATGGATCACATAAAGGCACGCTTGCTCAACCGTCACACTGGCACTAAGCGGCAATTCATCAGCCCAAGCGCCTTTATCGTTGTTACCACGTACCGCCGTAACCGGCGCCAACTCGTTCAGCCGCTGCAACACCTCCTGTTTGCCGATGTCGCCGGCGTGGATAATCCGCGCGCAACCCTGCAACGCCGCCAGCGCCTCGGGGCGGAGCAAGCCGTGGGCGTCTGAGATGATGGCGAGACGGTGGGACACAAAGAAGATGATTTGGATGAGGTTGAATCAAAACGGAGTCATCCCGATTGTGGTGTTTTTATCCATCGGTTCGACTAGACGGTGTTGAGCTGCTCGGTACTTGCTTCAAGTGCTCTGGCGCATCGTCGCCAATCGCAAACGGCTCCTTGCCTTCCCATTGCACCACATATTGACCGAGACGCCGCTTGCGTTCCAGGGTTTTGTTGACGGCAAGTTGCAGGCAGTCCAACATCGCCTGCGTGTCGGAGTTAAGAATAGGTTTGGATGGTTCGATCATGATTGGGCCTGCTTTTGCAACAAGGCAAAAAATTCGGGATTGATTACTTCGCGGTTCATGCCACATTGCTGGAAAACCAGTTCCGGGACACCGCCGCTGTTCATAAAGCAGCGAGTTTGACGAGTCTTGGCTGCGAAAATGTTTAACAAATTATAAAGACTACGCGGAAAACGCCTGGCGACATCGGTATCGGCAATGTGATGGCCTCCGTGAGCAACCCGTTCCGCCACCCGCAGACGCGACATTTCGGCGCTGGGCAGGGCCAGATAAATCAATTCCACCCGCCAGTCAGTCGCTTGCAAACGGTCTATCAATTTCAAATAACCGCGCCCGGCCAGCGTGGTTTCAAATGCAAAATCTTGGCGCGCTGCGATGCAATCCTCGATCTCGTGCAGAAACAAACGGCTGGCGGCCGCCAAGTGTTGTTCGGGTGCCAGCGGCGACAGGCCCGCGGCAATTAAATCGGCGTTGATGAAACGCCGGCAGCCCGCCACCGAAGGCAGGTATTCCAACGCGAAGGTGGTTTTACCCGCGCCGTTGGGGCCGGCGATTATCCAGCAGGTGGGCATGGCTCGCCTCCGCTGTCGCCCAAAATCATCCGTTCCACCTCGGCCTTGGCGTCGGCCAGGATTTGCGCGGCTTCGGTTTGGAGTTGTTGGGCTTGGGTTTTAATATCTGCAATATGTTGTGCTATTTCATTTTGTTTACCTATTGGAGGAAACGGTATATACAAACGTCTGAAAAAGTCTGGTGATACTCTTTGATGTCCAGTAGCGCCACCAAAAAACAGCATGGCTTCTTCGCGCAGATAATTTAGTCGTAGTAGAGCATGCAAATAATCGATGTTATTTCCTTCGGTGGCTCTAAATACAAAATATTCAGTTGATCCAAGTCCAAAGCCATTCACGAGATTTCTTGCTACAGCTGACTTACCATTTTGCATGCAAGGCGTGATTCTTGCCCAAATTAGATCATCCTCGCAAAATGGAGTGTAGCCAGATGAGTTTGATAAGTGGATGGTTTCCTCCGTCGATGTAATCGATCCGGTTTGATCGGAAATTTTCTCCATTGGCACAAAAGAACATGATTCAACGTTTATCACCGTTTTTGGATTAAACTCGAAAGCTCTTGTCAGGCGTATCATTGAGAATTTTGCCGATTTCAAGGAAAACTCGCTTTGATGTACCGGCGCATCAAAGCGCCAACCGGATATTTGATTAAAACTAACCTTGAATATCCTTTTTTCAATAGTTTTGTTTTTATTAGGAACAGTAATACCTAATTCTGATAATAAATAGCCATCAATTCCCGCCAAAAGCTCTTGGGATTGTTGTTCTTTTTGTTTTGCCGACGCAGAAACATTCGAATACGCTTGAACGATTTTTTCCTGTTTTTCTATTGTTGGAATTTTAGGAAAAAATAAGTTTTTAATACGATCTAAACCAAGCTTAGGGATGGTTGTCTGAATATAATTTAATTCGATCTGTTTTTGAACGATTGGCAAGTTTAAAAGCAGATTAAAATAAGCTTCCAAAACGGAATCCGTCTTGAGGGTAATTTTTGCGCAGTTCTCAGTCAGAATGACTCTTTTATTCAAAGGGATATTTTTAATTAAAGTCACTCTGCCAATGGTGCCAGCGATTGATATGGCTATTTGATTATTGCGTATCTCATAGCGCTCCAAAAAAGCAAATACATCAGAATCAATGTGTCGAAGTTTTTGAAAATCAATTTCTCCTTCGTCATTAAAGTCAGTTACCCGTAAATAAAGGTATTCTGTTTCATCTTGTGAATAGTCGTAGCCCAAAGGGATTCGTTTGCCGCCATTTACATTTGCGATGGAGGATAGTTTGATAAAGTCAGTTAGATCGGGTAGCTCCAAATGAAATTGAGGGTCGAATCGACCTGCCAGCTGAGAATAACTAACCAAAAAAACTTTGTGGATACCAACGTTTGGATTGAAACTAAAAGGGCTCATTCTCAACCTGCTCCAAAATAAACCTTGCCAATTCCGCGCCAATTATATCCAGCTCATTCTTGCCGGTCTGCTTGCCGGTGGCGTCGTAGCCAATATCCTCGGCAATCGCCATGAATATCGGGTAATCGGGCAGGGCGCTTTGTTTTTGCAGCAAATATGCCTCTTCCAGCTTTTCCTTCAATTCGTTGATTTGCTCGGTAAATTCGGTGCTTTTTTCGGCTTTCCAGGTTTTATAGGCTTCGGTTTTCTTGAATTCATTCAATTCGCCGTCATATTCCGCGCCGCTGGCGTTGTTCAGCACGTCTTTCTTGGTCTTTTCGATGCCTTCGACTTCGGTCTTATAGCTGTGCTCGCTCAATAGCGCGGCTTGGACGTTGAGTTTAAGCTGGCGGATTTCCTCGCTGACTTCGGCGCTGTATTTGCGCAAAAACAAGACGCTGCTTTTCACGCCGGCGCCGTTGGCGGTGAATGCGGTTTGCGGCAGGCTGACCACGGCGACGATGCGATACCACTCCTCGATTTGGTCGCGGACGTATTGCAGGCTGCTGTTGGTCAGTACGCCGTCGGGGATGACGATGGCCAAGTAACCGCCGGCGTTCAAGAACTGGTGGCATTGCTCGATGAACAACACTTCGGTGCTTTGGCTGTCGCGGTTCTTGACGCCGCTGTTTTTTAGGTCCAACCAGGAGGTGTCTTTCTGGCCGAAGGCGTAGGTATCGAGATAGGCTTTTTCGGTGAGTTTGACCGCGCTACCAAACGGCGGATTGGTGATGATGAAGTCGAAGCGGCCGTATTCGAAGCCGTGGTTTTTGCTGATTTCCTGCAACTTGGCGTCTTTCAGCAAACCGTCGGCGGTGATGACGTTGGTGTGGCCGTCGTCGTGGATGATCATGTTCATCTTGGCGGCGCGGCTGATTTGCTCGTTGATTTCGATGCCGTACAGACGCTTTTCGGCAAAGTCGTGCCAATGTTGCCAGTGTTCCTTGCTGTCCGGGTTGTAGAATTCGTTCGCTTCGCGGCGGACTTTTTCCAGGGCATGCAACAGAAAACCGCCGCTGCCGCAAGAAGTATCCAATACCAGCGATTCGTGAGTGATCGGCAACACATCGACGATGAATTTCACGATAGGCCGCGGGGTGAAATATTGGCCGAAGCTGCCGCGAAAGAACGAGTCCATGAAGGTTTCGAAGGCGCGGCCCTTGCTGTCGAGGTCGGTTTTGTTGAGGTTGATGTCTTGCAGGTATTCGACGATGGTACGCGCCCGTTCGTGGGTCAGGCGGATGTTGTCGCGGAACACTTCCGGGTCTTTTTTGCGACCTTCTTCATAGAGGGCGTTAATGCGGGCAAACAACGCGGCGTTGGTTTTTTGTTTGGCGTCGAGCTGCTTTTCGTCTTCGTTGGCACCCTTGCCGTCTTCCTGGATGACTTGAAAGTCGTAAGGTTCGCCAGCCTTGCGAGCCTTGCGCTCGTCCCAGATTTTGCAGAAGATCAGTTTGTCCAGTTCATCGAAGGCTTCCGACGGGTTGAGTTGTCCGCCGGCCCACAGGGCGTTATGGGCCAGTTTGAAACGGCGGGTCAGTTCGTCCTCCGCAACTACTTGCAGCTCGAAAAACTTTTGTTCGCCGGTCTTGTGTTTGAGCTTGTCGGCGCCCTTGACGAATTTGTAGGGTGCCAGTTTATCGACGCCGTAGGGCGGAATGTCGGACTCGGATTTGCGGGTGTTCTTACGCTTATCGACCTGGAAAAATTCGTTTTTGATCTTGGATGTGACCCAGACCCATTTGACGTTATTGGGCAGCGCGAAGGCGTAGGAATAGGCTTGATCGATGGCTTGGGCGAATTCGGCGTCGGACACGTCTTGTTTCTTGCATTCGACCAGGATATGCGGCTCCAGGCATTCGTCGTCGTTGTAAACGACGATGTCGGCTTCCTTTTTGTCGGAACCCATTTTGACCGACACGAAGTTTTGTACCCGGTGCTTGAGATAGCCGTATTGGAGAATCAAACGGCAATAGGTTTCGGCTTGAACTTGTTCTTCCGGGTTAGTGAATAGTCGGCTTTTCTTTTGTTCGAGATATTCGATGCGTTTGTTCTCGTCGGACAGCTTGATCAAGCCTTTTTCAACGCCCTGTTGTATGTAGTCGATGACTTGATTGTCCGTCATGTGTTGTTGCTAGTCTGTTTGTCGGTTCGTTTGGGTAAGTGATTTTAACAAAAGCGTCAATATGGTTTTGGCGTGATTAATGTGCCTCCAAATCCGTAAGGTGGATGCGAGAAGGGCTATCTCCCTGATTTACGCGGATACTCAGCGGCACCCAGTAAGTGGAATCATGTCTCGTACGTGGAATCCAGCAACCAGCCTAGTTGCTTAGGCTTTTGTTTAGTATCCAAGCCCAAGTTTGGATACAACTTCTCGGAAGTTACTGCTTTCCCTTTTGTTTGAGAAAACTGGAGCTTGGTCTTCAGACAATCGCGGTGGGCTGGTAAATTTTCAATAATCCTTAGGCAGCCGCGCCACCAACTCGTCCCAACTAATCACAATATCCGGCAGAATGCCGACTTGGGTTTCACTTTCCAATCGATAAAGCTCCGGCTTACCGTATTCGCCGTTTTGCAGGCGTAGATGGTCAGCATACGGTCGATGGGGTGGACCAACCAATATTCGCGGACGCCGGCGCGTTGGTACAGGTCGCGCTTTTTGATTTGGTCGTGGCTGGCTGTAGACGGCGACAATACTTCCACTACCCAGTCCGGCGCGCCGCGTACGCCGCGTTTGTCCAGTTTGGTGGGGTCGCAAACGACTAATACATCGGGTTGAACGACGCTGGCTATCAGTTCATCGGCTTCGTCACGCTTTGGCAGGCGCACGTCCACCGGCCCGATGAAGATTCGGCAGGGTTTGCCTTGTAAGACGTTGGTGGCTTGACAATAAATTTCGCCGGCAACGTCTTGATGGGCCAAATCGGGTGTCGGCGGCATCAGATAGGCATCGCCGTCGATCAATTCGTAGCGCAAGTCGTCAGGCCACTGCAAATAATCGCCGTAAGTGTGTTGTTGCCGATCTTTTAAGGCTAAACCCATTACTGTTCTCCTATCAGTTGTCTGTTAGTCATTCATCCTAATCAGTCCGCCATTTAGCGGCAAGCGGTACTATTCGAAAAACCGTTTCAGATACGTTCCGGTATGCGAACTTTTATGCTTCGCGATTTGCTTAGGCGTACCTTCCGCCACCAGCATGCCACCGCCGCTACCGCCTTCCGGGCCCATGTCCACAATCCAGTCGGCGGTTTTGATCACGTCCAGGTTGTGCTCGATGATGATCACGGTGTTGCCGTGGTCGCGCAGGGTGTGCAACACGGTCAGCAATTGTTTGATGTCATGAAAATGCAATCCGGTGGTCGGTTCGTCGAGAATGTACAAGGTGGTGCCGGTGTCGCGTTTCGATAGCTCTTTCGCTAGTTTCACCCGTTGCGCCTCGCCGCCGGACAGGGTCACAGCGTTTTGGCCGAGGGTGATGTAGCTTAAGCCCACATCAATTAAGGTTTGCAGCTTGCGGGCCAGGCTGGGGATGGCCGAGAAGAATTGGGTGGCGTCTTCCACGGTCATTTCCAGCACTTCGTGGATGGTCTTGCCTTTGTAGCGGATTTCCAGGGTCTCGCGGTTATAGCGTTTACCGTGGCAAATGTCGCAGGGTACGAAGATGTCGGGCAGAAAGTGCATTTCCACTTTGATCACGCCGTCGCCGGCGCAGGCTTCGCAACGGCCGCCCTTGACGTTGAAGCTGAATCGGCCTGGCGTGTAACCGCGCGAACGCGCTTCCGGCACAGCCGAGAATAATTCGCGGATCGGCGTGAAGATGCCGGTGTAGGTGGCTGGATTCGATCTTGGCGTGCGGCCGATGGGACTTTGGTCGATATCGACCACTTTGTCGAACTGCTCCAGGCCTTCGATGGCCGCGCACGGCGCCGGAATACAACTGGCGCCGTTGATGACGCGGGCGGCATGGCTGTAAAGCGTGTCGTTAATCAAGGTCGATTTGCCGGAACCGGACACGCCAGTGACGCAGGTCAGCAAACCGACCGGGAAACTGGCCGTGACATTTTTTAGGTTATTGCCGAATGCACCCTTAATCGTCAATTGCCGGGCCGGATCATTGGGCGTGGTTTTCTTCGGCACGGCAATGATTTCCGCACCGGATAAATAGCGGCCGGTCAACGAATGGGTATCGGCCAGAATTTGCGCCGGTGTGCCTTGTGACACAATCTGCCCGCCGTGGACGCCGGCACCAGGGCCAATGTCGACCAGATGGTCGGCGGCGCGGATGGCGTCTTCGTCGTGTTCGACCACAATCACGGTGTTGCCCAAGTCGCGCAATCGAAACAGCGTGTTCAGTAGGCGTTCGTTGTCGCGTTGGTGCAAACCTATCGACGGTTCGTCCAGCACGTACATCACTCCCACCAGGCCGGCGCCGATCTGGCTGGCCAAACGAATGCGCTGCGCCTCGCCGCCGGACAGCGTATCGGCGCTACGGTCCAGCGTCAGATAATCCAATCCCACGTTAACCAAAAACTCCAGCCTTTCCTGAATTTCCTTATTGATCTTGGCGGCGATTTCGCCACGGTGGCCGGGAATATTCAGTTGCTGAAAAAAACTCAGAGTTTGTTTAATCGGCAAGCGGGTGACGTGATGTAAGGGTTGCTCCTCGACAAACACATTGCGCGCGCCCAGATTCAAACGCGCGCCGTCACACACAGAACAGGTTTGTTGAGCCAAATATTTGGACAATTCATCGCGGACCATTTGCGAATCGCTTTCATGATAGCGGCGCTGCATATTGGGAATGATGCCTTCGAAAGAATGGCGGCTGGTTTTAGGTTTGCCGTTACCCATTTGGAAGGTAAAGCTGATTTTTTCCTCGCCGCTGCCATACAGAATTGCCGCTTGAATATCCTTGGAAATGTGCGAAAACGGCGCTTCCGGGTCGAAATTGTAATGCTCCGCCAATGCGCAGATGATTTGGTAGTAATAGGCGTTGCGCCGGTCCCAGCCGCGCACCGCGCCGCCGGCCAGGCTGATCTCGGGATTATGCACCACCAATTGCGGATCGAAGTGTTGGCGCACGCCCAGACCGTCGCAACTGGGACAGGCGCCTTTCGGGTTGTTAAACGAGAAAATACGCGGTTCCAGTTCGCTGAGACTGTAGCCGCAGTGCGGGCAGGCATAACGCTCGGAGAACAACAGTTGCTGATCGTTTTCCATCGACGCGGCAATTGCCAAGCCTTCCGACAAACGTAGCGCGGTTTCGAAGGATTCGGCCAAGCGCAACTGGATGTCGTCCCTAATTTTGAAACGGTCGACGATCACTTCGATGGTGTGTTTTTTCTTTAAATCCAGGGCAGGCGGCTCGTCCAACTCGTAGACTTCGCCGTCGATGCGGGCCCGTAAAAAGCCCTGGGCTTTTAAATCTTCCAGCAACAGCACATGTTCGCCCTTGCGGTCATTGATCACCGGCGCCAGCAGCATCCAGCGCTCGCCTTCCGGTTGCGCCAGAACCTGGTCGACCATTTGGCTGACGGTTTGCGCCTCCAACGACACGCCGTGCTCCGGACAGCGCGGAATGCCCACCCTGGCATACAGTAATCGCAGATAGTCGTAAATCTCGGTAATGGTGCCGACTGTGGAACGCGGATTGTGCGAGGTGGATTTTTGCTCGATGGAAATCGCCGGCGACAGGCCTTCGATATGATCGACATCCGGCTTTTCCATCATCGACAGGAACTGGCGGGCGTAGGCCGACAAGGATTCCACGTAACGGCGCTGGCCTTCCGCATAAATGGTGTCGAACGCCAACGACGACTTGCCGGAACCGGACAGGCCGGTGATGACTATCAGCTTGTCGCGCGGCAAGTCCAGATCGATGTTTTTTAAATTATGAGTGCGGGCGCCGCGTATGCTGATGGTATCCACTGTTGTGTTCCTGGAATTTTGTATAGCTGGATACTATACGGGGAATAGTGGGGCTTGGGCAAAGGGGGATTGACTGATGATTATGTTTTGACGAAGTGTGGGACTAATTACCAACGCCATTTGTATCGATCTTTGTTTTTCTTATGTAAAGCAGCATCGTCTTTTAGATAAAGGCGTTGCCAACCTTGGCCGAATATGCCGACCCAAACAAAAAAAACGGACATCATAAGTGACAGACCAATACCCCAGAATTTTTCAGAGATAGTTCCGGAAGAGCGCATTATTTCGATAGTAACACCAGCAAAAGGAATTGCCGCAGTAAAACATACGACACGCCTAATGAATAACCATCCAGTTGCCGCAATTTTTTCGGCTGCTGTTGGAGTTCCAGTTTCCCGAGAACTGAAATAGTAGGAAACCAAAATGGCTCCGGTGCAAATAGCAAAAAACAAAAAGGCTATTTTAGTGATCCCCAAGCTAACTAATGATATTAAGGCGGCAATTGCTAACGTAGGTAAGATAAGATGTTTTTTCATGCTTTTGTGAGACTTATGCCAATGCACTCAACTTAAGCAACAACGCCGAAATCAAGGCAGTTTGCAACAAGCCCACGCTGACTATCCAGCGGATCAATTCGCTTTTGGTTTCGGCCAATTTGGCGTCTTGCTTCAGCTCCAGCTCCTTGATGTCGCGCTTAAGGCCGGTTTCCAGTTCCTTTAAGTCGCGCTTGGTCGATAAATCATCCAAATCGTAATCGTGTTTCGCTTGTTCCAAGGTTGCGGAAATGGCGGTTTTTTGCAACTTGGTGATGATTTCCGCTTGCTCTTCGCTAAATCCCGCTCCTTTCAGTTCTTTCACAAATTCATGGGTGTCGAACATGATCGCAGTCATTTTGGTTTCCTAGATGGAGATTTTTTGCTGCATTCTAACACGCGAAAATCCTTGGCAAATACTCTTCAGGCTTCATACCGGCGCTGGAGTCTCGCCTTGATAAACTGGTACTATAGCCACCTTTAACGATGCAAGGCAAAGGGGAGTTGGGTTTGACACAGGTTCAGGATATTACCAGTCCGATGACGGCCATGGAGAAGCGGGCTACCGTGTCGCTGGCCAGTATCTATGCGCTCAGAATGCTGGGTTTGTTCATGCTGCTGCCGGTATTGTCGCTGTTTACCGAACAAATGCCCGGGTCGACGCCCAAGCTGGTGGGTTTGACGATGGGTATCTATGGCCTGACCCAGGCTATCCTGCAAATTCCGTTCGGTTTGTTGTCGGACCGTTTTAGCCGTAAGACCGTGATTGTGATCGGACTGATTCTATTCGTGGCCGGCAGCGTCTGGGCGGCGCTGGCAACCGATATTTACGGCGTGCTGATCGGCCGCGCGCTGCAAGGCTGCGGGGCGATTTCCGCTGCGGTCATGGCCTTGCTGGCCGACTTGACCCAGGAAGTACACCGCACCAAAGCCATGGCGACCATTGGTGCCAGCATCGGCGTGTCGTTCGGGGTGGCTATCACCCTGGGACCTATCATTGCCCATCATTTCGGCATTGCCGGCATCTTCTGGATGATTGCGGTATTGGCGGCGCTGGCCATTTTGGTGATTCTGTTCGTCGTGCCTAGCCCTGAAAAAATTACCACCCACCGCGATGCCGAGTACATCCCTTCGGAGCTGGGTTCGGTCATCAAAAATGCCGATTTGCTGCGCCTGAACTATGGTATTTTTGCGCTGCATTTGATTCTGATGGCCAGTTTCGTGGTCGTACCCTTGTTAATGCGCGATGCTGGTTTGCAAGGTGGGAATCACTGGATGGTGTATCTGCCGGTGTTGGTGACTTCGATGGCGATGATTATCCCCTTCGTGATCATCGCCGAGAAAAAACGGCAGATGAAGAAAGTGTTTATCGGCGCGATTGCCACCTTGGTGATTGCCAATATCGGTTTTGTGTTGCTGCACGGCGAGTTGGTCGGCTTGATCGCCTGCTTGTGGATTTTCTTCTGCGGTTTTAATTTGTTGGAAGCGACCTTGCCCTCATTGATTTCCAAAACCGCGCCCGGCGATTTAAAAGGTACGGCCATGGGTATTTATTCCAGCTCCCAATTCCTTGGTGCGTTCTTGGGTGGTGGCGCCGGCGGTTGGTTGTACGGCGAATTTGGCGCGGCGGCAGTATTTATGTTTTCGGCGGGCATCGCCGCCAGCTGGATAGTGATCGCGCTGTTCATGTCGCCCCCGCGCTATTGGGCCAACTTGCTG
The DNA here is from genome assembly GCF_002834115.1 of Methylomonas sp. Kb3. Classification (NCBI taxonomy): domain Bacteria; kingdom Pseudomonadati; phylum Pseudomonadota; class Gammaproteobacteria; order Methylococcales; family Methylococcaceae; genus Methylomonas; species Methylomonas sp. Kb3. Next base: position 12,177 of record NZ_PIZT01000025.1, read on the forward strand.
TTGTCCTTGCAAGCGGTCAAACCCGAACGCGGAGAGGAATTTTCTAAGCAGTTGTTAGCGATTAACGGCATCGAGGAAGTACGGCTGCATTTCGAAGAAAGTGCAGCGTATTTGAAAGTCGACAACCAGCAGCTAGACAAAAACCAATTAGGGCTTTTTTTGAAGCAGTGGCAGTAAGCCGCTGTTACTCGCAATTTTTACACGGAGAACACCATGCTGAATAAAGTTATGCTGATCGGCCGCCTCGGGGCCGATCCGGAAGTGCGCTATATGCCGAGCGGCGATGCTATTACCACCATCCGCCTGGCAACTAGCCGTCGTTGGAAAGACCGCAATACCAACGAGCGGAAGGAAGAAACCGAATGGCATCGGGTAGTGTTTTTTAGCGGTTTGGCAAAAATCGCCGGCGAGTACTTAAAAAAAGGCAGCCAATGTTATGTCGAAGGCCGTATTCGTACCCAAAAATGGCAAGGTCAGGACGGTCAAGATAGGTACACCACCGAAATCGTTGCCGACAATATGCATATGCTGGACAGTAAAAGCGGCGGCACTGCCAGCTACTCGGACAATAATACTCCGCCGGCCAGTAGCTATGACAATCGCTCTTCCGGACCTTCAGGCCCACAAGCTGCGCCGGCTTCCTATGACGATTTCGACGACGATATTCCGTTCTGAGACTTACCTTAGAACAAGCAAAAAGCCCCTACTCAGGGGCTTTTTTATAGCGTGCGAAATCTGTTTGTTCTGCGCCGTCTAAAACGCCACTTTACATATTATCCGCTGTCTATAGATGCTAGAGCCCCTCGATATTTGCCGCAATAAACTCATCTGGTAAGCTAGCGTTATAGAGGGCTACCTAAAGCACGGGGGGCATATGTTTTTCGGTTTGCGTAACATTTTCATAGCGGCTGACAAAACGTGCCGGTTGATACTTGCCGAGCAGCGTTGGCAATACACCGGTTCTGACGCAGCGACTGTCACCGATTCAGTACGTTCGTTAGTTGTTTTTAGACTGGAAGCTACACACCTGAATTGCTGCAGGATTGCTAATAAAGTGGCGTCCGGCATTGTTTTGCATGGATAACTTTTGCATTTTTATGCGTTGCGCAACCGCTGAATGTTGCAGGGTTTATCGCGGTGATTAAGGACACGCTGATTAAATTCTTCGACCCGCTCAGGGTTAACCAGCAGCGAAATCGGCGTGCTGAGCGTTTTCTGCAGATCCGCTTCCAACGAATTCCCATCCACTTGACTTCAATTGTGTCTGTGGCGATACCAATGGCCGCAGGTTTACTGCAATGGTCGCTATGGTCCGCGCTGTCGCCCCTGACCTGGAGTTTGTTTTATCCGGCGGTATTTTTAAGTGCCTACTTGGGAGGAGTGCTTAGCGGCCTGCTTGCTACCGCAATGGCCGTTTCAATGGGTATCTATTTTTTTATCCCGCCTGAGGGAAGTTTCAATGTCGCGGATGTGCGTTATTACTATTCCACGGCGATTTTTGCCTTGATGGGGCTGTCGTTTAATCTGGCCTTCGAACAATTGCGCCGCTCCAAAGCCGAGTTGCAGCGCATTGCCAGTTTGGAATCGGAGGTTAACCACCGGCGTTTGAACCAAGCACTTCGCGCTGCCAACGCCGGTATTTGGGAGTGGAATTTACAGACCAACGAAAATCAATGGGATGAAGGTTTGTGGCGCCTGTATGGCTTGGAGCCGTTTGCTTGCCAAGCAAGCTACGACGTCTGGCTGTCCACTGTGCATCCGGATGATCGCGCCATCGCGCAAGCGGCAATTCACCAAGCGGTACAGCAAAATATCGAGTTGAACGTGGAATGGCGGCTTGCCGCACTAGTCGACGGCCGGGAGCGTTGGCTGATGTCGCGTGGTCAACCAGAGTTGGATGAGAAAGGTCGGCCTCTACTCTATCGAGGTATTGTCTTAGACATCACCGAACGCCGGCAAATCGAGCAAAGCCTGATAGAAAAAGAACGGCTGCTGGCAGATTCTCAGGCCGTGGCTCATATTGGTTCTTGGGTTCGCTACCTACCTGGCGGCCAAGCGATGTGGAGCGAAGAAACCTTTCGGGTATTTGGCCTATCACCCGAAACCGATCAAGCCTTATCCATGGAGCAGTTGTTGGAAACGGTGCATCCCGATGACCGTGCCGCCAGGCGCGCCTGGCATCAGGACTGTTTGGCGGGTAACAGCGGTAACGGTTTGGAATACCGTATTTGTACCCCGCAAGGACAGCAGCGTTGGGTGTTGTCCAAAGCCAAACTGGAGACCACGGCCGATGGTCAACCCTGGCGCTTGATTGGGACCGTGCAAGACATCACCGAAGCCAAGCTTGCGGCCGCGGAAAAACAGCGTTGGATCGATGCATTCCGCTATTGCGGGCACGGCATAGCCATAGGCAACCCCGAGACCGGCCGCCTGGTAACCTGCAATCCGGCGTTTGCCGAGATGCTGGGTTACGACAACGCCGATCAGTTTGAAGGCCAACTCATTCTGTCCCTGTACGCGCCGGAATACGTCGAATCGGCCGCACAGCGTCTGCATGAAGCCGACCAATTCGGCAAAATACGTTACGAATCGGTTTATCGGCGCCAGGATGGTTCTAAGTTTGACGTGGCGGTGGATTTGGTCAGCGTCAAAAATGCCGAGCAAAAGGTGATGTATCGGGTGGCCACGGTACAGGACATCAGCGTGCGGAAAAAACAGGAAATGGAATTGCTGCAATATCGGGATCATTTGCAGAACCTGGTCGAACAACGGACGGAACAGCTCAACCAAGCCTTGCAACGCGCAGAGCATTTGACGCAGGTAAAAAGCAGTTTTGTGGCGAATATGAGCCACGAAATCCGCACGCCGATGAACGCGGTGCTGGGGTTTTGTTATTTGCTGGAACAACACGCGCTGAACGAAGAAGAACGCAGTTTGGTGCGGAAAATTCGTGATGCCGGGCGTTCTTTGTTGGCGATCATTAACGATATTCTGGATTTTTCCAAAATCGAGGCCGGACGCCTGGAGATCGAAAACCTGCCGTTCCGGCTCAGCGATATGTTCGATCACCTTGCGGCCTTGATGGCGGCGGCAGCCGACCACAAAAATCTGGAATTGATTATTATCCCGCCGGCCGGTGTCGATGCTCTGGTCGGCGATGGCCAGCGCATTCAACAAGTCTTGATTAATTTACTCGGCAATGCGATTAAATTTACCGAAAAAGGCGAAGTCGTGTTGCGCGTGACTGTCGATGATTGGCAAAGCGGCGATACGGTGGCGGTGCGCTTTGCCGTCAGCGATACCGGTATCGGTATTTCCGAACCGCAATTGGACGATGTGTTTGCCGCCTTTACCCAGGCAGATAATACAATCAGCCGCCGCTTTGGCGGCTCCGGCCTTGGCTTGGCAATTTGTCGCCAGCTGGTGAATTTGATGGGGGGCGAGTTGCGGGTAAACAGCGTAGCCGGCCAAGGCAGCGAATTTTGGTTTGTCCTGCGGTTGCAGCGGCATCTTGACTGCAATCCGGCGCAGTCTCTCCCGCATTTGCACCATTTGAAATTGCTGGTGGTCGATGATTGTGAGACTACGCGCGAAGCCGTCAATACCTCGGCGCGAAGTCTTGATTGGTATGCCAACGCCGTCGACTCGGGTGAGGCGGCAATCGTCGAACTGCTCGCCAGTCTGGAACGCGCCGAGCCATATGACGTGCTGTTGCTGGATTGGCCCATGGCGGATGTCGACGGTACGAGTATAGCCGAAGCTATCCGCGCTTCATTGGCGGCGGTTAACGCAGATCAGCCGCGTATAGCCATTATCTTGATGATCAGCTCATCCTATTCCCGGGAACTGCTGGCGGTTGATGCCGACATGAAGTATGTCGAGGGGATATTGAGCAAACCGGTAACCCCTTCCGCATTGTATAACGCCGTCGCGGCTGTATTGTCGAAATCCCCGCCGCTACCAGTTTTGCCGGATAAGTCGTCCAATTTGGCAGGCACTCGTATGCAAGGTCTGCGGATATTGGTGGTGGACGATAGCGACATCAATCGCGAAGTGGCCAGGCGCATTTTGGAGTCGGAGGGCGCGCAAGTCAGCTTGGCGTGCGACGGCCAAGACGCGGTGGATTGGTTGTTTAAAAACCCTGGTGCTGTGGATTTGGTATTGATGGATGTGCAAATGCCGCGCATGGACGGTTATGCCGCCACGCGGCGGATACGCAAAAATCCGGCGTGGTCTGATTTACCCATCCTGGCACTCACGGCCGGCGCCTTTAAAAACTTGCAGGAAGCAGCGCTGGAAGCCGGTATGAACGATTTTATCGCCAAGCCCTTTAACGTACCGCAAATGCTGGCTTTGATCAGGCGTTGGACCGGAAACAATTCGCCGCTCGGAGTGACGGGGCTGGCATCCGGCGATCCGGATGACGGGTTGATTCCCCGCGGCCAATCCGCCCCACTCATTGTGCCGACAACTCCAGACCCAGACGATTGGCCGGGAATCGATGTTAACGCCGGCCTAAAAATGTGGCATAAGCGCGATCTTTACCAGGCCTATCTGGCACGCTTTGTCGAACAGTATCGCACAGCCGGACGAGACATTAGTGTCGCTGCCGAGCAAGGACAACTTGCCGAGCTTGCCACCCTGACGCACAAGTTAAAAGGCGCGGCTTACGGTTTGGCTCTGACCGAGGTAGCCAAACGCAGCGTCGAACTGGAAACGGCCTTGCATCACAGTCAGCCGTTGGCTGCGCCTGCTGCAGCGCTGCAACAGGCGCTTGACGTGGTGATCATCAGCATCGGTAACTTAAGCGCAAACACCCTGTCACCGCTTGATCACAGTGCTCAACGCGAGGTGCACGATAGTATCAAACCCTTGTTAAGCGAATTGTTAACGGCGCTGGATGAAGATAACCCCGGTCATGCCGAGCGCCTATTGCTGAAATTGGCGGGCTTGGTGGATGCCGATTTATTGGTGCCGCTCGCGACACAAATTCGCGACTATAATTTTCGGCAAGCTGAAAGCTTAGTTCTGGCGTTAATAAGCCAGCTCGATATACCAAAACAGTAAGATACCCATGCCTAATAATCCGATTTTGATCGTGGATGACGAACCCGCGAATTTGGCGATACTTCGTGAAATTCTGGAGCCTACCTATCGTTTGGTGTTTGCGCGTAACGGTGAGGAAACCCTGCTGGCAGTTGCCAAACACCGGCCAAGTTTAATTTTGCTAGATATTCAGATGCCGGATATGAACGGCTACCAAGTTTGTCGGGCTTTGAAAGCCGATCCGGTCACCGAAACCATCCCGGTCATATTCGTCACGGCTTTGTCCGACTTGGGCGATGAAGAGCAAGGGTTTGCGGTGGGTTGTGTGGATTACTTGAGTAAGCCTGTTGTACCCAGTCTGGTGCGGGCGCGAGTAAAAACCCATTTATCATTGGTAAGAGCGACGCAGTTGGAAAAAAGCCACCGCGACGCCATCTATATGTTGGGCGAAGCCGGCCACTATAACGACAACGATACCGGGGTACATATTTGGCGGATGGCCGCTTATGCTAAAGCCTTGGCCTTAAACGTCGGCTGGACGTGTGCCGATGCCGAATTGCTGGAGTTTGCCGCGACGATGCATGATACCGGCAAAATCGGCGTGCCCGATGCGGTACTGAGTAAACCGGGTGCGCTGGATGAAGACGAATGGCGCATCATGCGCCGGCATTGCCAGATTGGTTACGATATTCTGTCAAAAAGCGATGCACCGATTTTTAAACTGGCGGCCGAAGTGGCCTTGTCGCATCACGAAAAATGGGACGGCACCGGCTACCCGAATGGGCTGGCTAACCTCAATATTCCCGAATCGGTGCGTATCGTCGGGGTGGCCGACGTGTTCGACGCGCTAACCATGCGCCGGCCTTATAAAGAAGCATGGTCGGTCGATAAGGCGGTCGCGACTATCCGCGAAGGCGCCGGGCAGCATTTCGATCCGGCGATGGTGACCTGTTTTCTGGATATTCAACCGCAAATTTTGCAAATCAAGGCCGACTGGGAAATTCGCGAATTGGCGAAAACTTGATAGGTACTGATAAGCTTTTTGCTGCCGACATGACGATTTTGAAGATGCAGGGCTATCCAGTCAGAGCAGTTGCTTCCGGCAATTTTTAGGAAAAATACTTCTCGGTCGGCTATTGCCATGCGTCGGTGTTCTGCGCATACTTGCGGCTAAGTTTTATCAGTATCAACAGGGATGAAAACGTCAAAAATCCTACCGCCAGCCATCAATAGTGCTCCAAGCTGCGCCATCAGCGCGATTCGCCAGGCAAAGACTTTGGAAATCTCGCTGTCCGGAGACTGGGTGCTGGATGCGCAATTACCCGCTTTGGAACCCATACTCGCGCAGATTGAAACCCAGGTTATCGAAAAAATCGTCGTGTCTACGGCGGCGCTTGGCCGTTGGGACAGCATGTTGGTGACGGAATTAATTAAGCTAATTGATTACGCCGAGCAAAAACAGGTGGGCGTGGATAAGGCCAGCTTGCCGGCATCGATTCAAGGCTTGTTGGCTCTGGTTGCCGCCGTGCCGGAGCGCGTCGATGCGCACCGCGAGCAAACCCAGAGGTCGTGGTCGCAGGCTTTGGCGGTCAGCACCGGAAAAGCCATTCAGCATGGCAAGGAGATGTTGATTTTTGTCGGGGAAATGATGATCAGCATCTTCGCCACGCTGCGCGGACAAGCCCACTTTCGCCGCCAGGATTTATGGCTGTATATTCAAGAGTGCGGGCCGTCGGCGTTGCCTATCGTCACCTTGATCAGCTTGTTGGTGGGGTTGATTCTGGCTTTCGTCGGCGCGGTGCAGCTGTCGTTGTTCGGCGCGCAAATTTACATTGCCAACTTGGTTAGTCTGGGCATGACCCGGGAAATGGGCGGTTTGATGACGGCGATTATTATGTCCGGCCGCACCGGCGCCGCGTATGCCGCGCAGATTGGTACGATGCACGTCAACAGCGAAATCGATGCGTTAAAAACCATGAACCTGGACCCGATGGCGTTTCTGGTGTTGCCGCGCATGTTGGCCTTGATCATCATCATGCCGCTTTTATGTCTTTATGCCGATTTGATGGGCATCATCGGCGGCGGCTTTGTAACGGTGAATTTTTTTGACGTGTCGCTGACCGAGTATCTGGACCGCACCGCCCATGCCGTGAAGATGAAGGATTTTATTATCGGCTTCGTGAAGTGCTCGGTGTTCGGGATTTTGATTGCGCTATCGGGTTGCATGCGCGGCATGCAATGCGGCCGCAGTGCCTCGGCGGTCGGCGATGCCGGCACCTCGGCGGTGGTAACCGCCATCGTGTTTATCGTCGTTGCCGACTCGGTAATGACCATCATCTGCAACCGGCTGGGGATTTAACGATGGCCGAGGCCTGCATTACAGTAAAAAATCTAACCATGACTTACGGCGATTTCGTGATTCAGCGCGATCTGAATTTTACGATCAATCGTGGCGACGTGTTTATTATCATGGGCGGCAATGGCTGCGGCAAAACCACCTTGTTGCGGCACATGATAGGCCTAAAGTCCCCGGCAAAAGGCGATGTCTGTTATGGCGATCAAGGCCTCTGGCAAGCCAATCCCAAAGCCCGCCAGCAAATTTTGGCACGCACCGGCGTGTTGTTTCAAAGCGGTGCTCTGCTCAGTTCGATGACCTTAGCGGAAAATGTGGCGCTGCCGATTACCGAAGCTACGCAGTTGCCAGCTAAAAAGGTGCGGGAGATTGTCTCCTATAAACTGGCGTTGGTCGGCTTGGCGGGATTTGAAGATTATTATCCCTCCGAACTCAGCGGCGGCATGCAAAAGCGCGCTGGTCTGGCACGGGCCATGGCCCTGGACCCGGAAATTTTGTTCTTCGACGAACCGTCGGCCGGCTTGGACCCTATCACCGCCAAATTACTGGACGATCTGATTCTGAGCCTGAGTAGCGCTTTGTCGGCCACCATCGTCGTGGTTACCCACGATCTAGACAGTATTTTCGCGATTGGCAACAATTCGGTGTTTCTGGATGCCGAAACCCGTACCAATATTGACGGTGGTTCCCCGCAAAAACTGCTGCACGAATCCAAACACCCCAACGTGATTCGATTTTTAAATCGCGGCGACCAAACCGAGCAAAATAGCAATCATCGACACATGAGGAGTCCTGCGTGAGCAAACAAGCCAATCCACTCGCCATCGGCGCGTTTTTGGTCGGCGCGTTGATTCTGCTGACGGCGGGCGTGATGATCTTTGGCGGCAGTGATTTTTTTAAGGATAAAAAACGCTTCGTGATTTTTTTCGACTCGGCTTTGAACGGTTTGAATGTCGGCGCGCCGGTTAAATTGCAGGGTGTGCAGATCGGTAACGTCAACGAAATTTCCTTGGTGATGGATTCTGCAACCGGCCGGATTTTCAAGCCGGTGGTCATCGAAATCGACCCCGCCTTGCTGCAAGATTTGTCAGTACAGCAATCCGGCGGCCACAGCAAAAAACAGCGTATGCAGGACGCGCAACGTCTGATAGACGCGGGCTTGAAGGGGCGGCTGGAGACGCAGAGCTTGCTGACAGGCTTACTCTATGTCGATCTTAATTTTTATAGCGATAAACCGGTCAATCTGATTAAGCTGGATTACAAAAACCTACCCGAGCTGCCCAGCGTGCCGACTACCGTTGACGAAATCCGCAATACCGCCGATGAAATTCTCAATCGCGCGCGTCAGCTGCCGGTCGAGGAGATGATGAAGAATTTGGCGGATACCCTCAGCGAAATGCGTAGTTTGCTGCAATCCGACGACACCAAGCAATCGTTGGCTGCTTTAGCTAAATCCTTGCAGGAAACTCAGCGTTTGATGGCGACGTTAAACAATCAGATCGGACCGTTGATGAGCAACGCCAATGGCGCTTTGAGCGATACCCGCACCACCTTGCAGGACTTTAACAAGGAATTGTTGCCGGTGTTGAAAGCCGCCGAACAAAGTCTGAACGCCGCTACCAAGGTGATGGAAGGCTCGCAAAACGCTTTGACCGCTGTCGAAACCTTGGCCGCGCCGGATGCGCAACTGGGGCAAGCCTTGGTGGAAATGCGCAATGCCGCCCGGTCCTTGAAGGATTTAACAGAGTCGCTGGAAAGGCGGCCGGAGTCGTTGATATACGGCAAATAGATTGGGTTGTTAATAGATTTAACCGGATGAATATGAAACACATAATTTATTTGCCAATGCTACTTTCAGCGCTGTTGTTGACCGCTTGCAGTAGTCAGCCGGTGCAGTTTTACATGTTGAGCGCCGAAACCGACACGCCGTCTGTTGCCGCCGTGTTACCGGCCGATACGGTGTTGGGCTTAGGCCCGATTCATTTGCCGGCGTATTTGGACAGGCCGCAGCTAGTCACTGCGCTGAGCGAGCATCAATATGAATTGGACGACCAACATCGCTGGGCTGAACGTCTGGATGACAATATTGCCCGGGTTTTGCGGCTTTCTTTAGCCAAACAACTGGGCATAGACCAAGTGGTTCGCTATCCCTGGACACCGCGTCAGGCTATCGATTACCAAATCAGCTTTGATATTCTCGAGTTACATCAAACCGCCAGCGGCCAAAGCCGCTTCTCCGTGCAATGGCAGTTAAAAAAAGCCGAACAAGTCGTGCTTGGAAAACGCTTCGAATGCAGCGAAGCGGCAGGTAAGGGCGCTGAAGCCAGTGTCGCTGCGCAAAGCCGTTGCTTGACTCGCTTTAGTATTGAATTGGCTCATGAAATTGCCGGACTGGGCTCAATTCTCCACCGTTGAAAGCGGCTAAGATCATCTGATCGTTCTGCTGGAACGCCATTTTTAGGTGTCGCTGCTACGGCTTATTTGCCATCCAACACCACGATTCTGTCCCATGCCAAAGGCGGCATTTCACTATAGTGTAAAGTTTTTTGCAGATAAAAACGGCTGGGTCCGTCGTTGGCGTCGACAACGAGTGCTGCTTGGAATAGGCGAGTGGCCTCCGGCCACCGGCCTTCCTGGAATGCGGCCAAACCGTCGGCAAACAGAGCGTGCATTTTGTTCGATGGGGGATCGCCGCTGATTTTTCCGACGACTTCCACTAGATTCAATGGCTCCGCACGGCCGACGACGCGAAACGTACCTACCGGTCGGGTAACGATGCCCTCTAAGTCGGTTGCGATGCTCTGCGCTGCCAGAATCCGCGTACCTAAATACTTGTTCACCCCCTGAATCCGCGACGCAATGTTGACCGTATCACCAATAGCCCGGTAATGACTGGAGCTGCCGGCGTCCAGGCTGCCCAGCGTTAGATCCCCTTCATGCAAGCCGATGCGGGTGGCGAGTGGTTCCTGGCTGGAGGAGAGGTTGAAAGACGCCACCGCCGTGGCCATTTCCAGCGCGGCCAAGCAGGCGCTGCGGCGTTGTTGCGTTGCCGGCGCATCGAACCACACCGCCATCATCGCGTCGCCGGTCACATCGGCTATGACACCGTCGTGGGACACTACCGGATGCCCCAACACCTGGTAATAGGTATTCAACAGCGTCCACATTTCCCGGGGTGAATGTTGGGCGGCGATGGCGGTGTAGTCTTCGATGTCGGTGGCTAGACACAAACCGGAAACATCTTTTTCGCTTTTAGCGATGCCGGCGTTAGCGCTTTCGGTCCATTGTCCCGGCGCCGCAGGCAACACGCCGACCCATTGCGGAAACACTCTACTGACGAATTCAAGTATCCGCCCGCGTTCGCGCATTAAGTCGTAGCGCGACCAGGCCAAGCTCAGCAGCCAAGATAGCGGCAATTGAATTAACAACGGCCCGGCGACAGGCAACCACCAATAGCGTTGGCCGAACAACCAGACAGCTGAGCCGGCGTAAGCCAAGGCAAACACCAGGCTGAGGACGATGCCGGGCCAGCCGGCTAATCCGACCAGCAACAGGGCGATAAGTAAGCCGAACAAGCTCGAAATTAGCCAACCCGGCGCAGGTATTTCTATAAAACGATCTTCCAGCAAGTTGGCGAATTGCGTGGCCATGATCTCCACGCCGGCCATTTTGCCGGTGCGCGAATCGGAATAAGGGGTTGGGAAAAAGTCGGATTTGCCGGGCGAAAATTGGCGATTGGCGCGGCCGACGAATATCACTTTACCTTGTAAGTCTTCAACCTTACCTTCGTAAACATCGGCGTAGGATTCCATTCTGAGCGTGCGCGGCGGGCCGTAGTAATTGAGATAGCGGCTGTCGCCTGCACAGATCAATTGCTTGGCGCGGTGGTCCAGATTAGGTGAGTTTGCACACGCTCGGCGCTGCGCAGTCAACCAAGCCGACAAGGGTTGTTCATTCGGATAGTCGCTGCTCGCTTGTTGGTAATAAAACCAGGCCAAAACCGGGAGGCTGGGTGCTTCGGCGAGTGCATCGTAAAAGGTCCAGGACTCGCGGATGTTGGCATTTTCCGAGTCGTTTATTAGATAAAACGGCGCACTATCTAGCGCCGCCTGAGCAATCACCGGGGTTGGTGACAGTTTGCGCATGACTATCATCTGCTCGGATAAGGTTGTCTCTGGTTCGCCTTCGCGGGCAATGGCGGGCATTTTATTACGGTCCGAACATTCTTCCCGCCCATAAAAGTCCTCGACGCCTCGGCGAAATTTTTGCACGCACTCATTGATCAAGATCTTGCCGGCAGCGCGCATTGCATTAGCTAGCGTAGGGTCTACGCTGGGGTTAGCGGCGATAAATTGTAGATCGAACACGATCAAACCCGCGCCTTGGTGGTGCAATTGGTCAAGCAGTTTTGCATGAAACTCTCGCCAGCGGGTCAAGTCTTGACCCACGCCCAAGCGAGTCTCGGACGCTTCGTCCATCGCGACAATTACCACTTGATCGGGTGTTGCTTGCGGGCCGCGGATTTTGAATAAGGTGTCCAAACCCAGTCTGCTTTCCGTATCGAAAGCTAAATCTACCAGCGTGCTTAGCAAAAACCCGAGAACGGTGATGCGTAACGAACGGGGCATAAGGAATGCCAGTCTGGACAATAGATATGACGGCGGACTGCACGCGCGATCCACCGTCATCAATTTAGAGGCTTATATACAGAAATTAATTGAATGCTTCGTCTATTTCTTCTTGTGTATAACAGATTTCATATTGGTCGCCATTTAAGTAATAAGTATTGCAATATGATGCTATTTGTTGACTGGGTGATGAGTTTGATGGCTGAGAAAATACTGGTTCATCCATAACGCTTAATGAGTTTTGCGATGGAATATTATATTTAACTATTGAGGGAGAGCAAAGTTTTCCGTTTTCAGAAGGGGAAATTGTCGAGTTTAATGGCCCGGCATTATAAATAGCTGAGTTACTTTGTGATTGATTGCATCTCTGTTCTTCTTTGTGGTTTATATCACGTAAATCGGTTATCGCCTGTGTTCTTAAGGTGTTTTCTGTTTGATTGGTATTGCTTTGTGAATTTTGACTATATATTGACAGCAATGTGCTAATAAAGATAGAAATAATATAACTTGTTTTATTATTCATTTTGTTAGTCCAGGTAGGGTGGTAATAGTTAAATAACAAGCTTGTCGCAACAACTCAGAATACTGAATACCGGAAATTATTTAAAATTTTCTAGCAAATAAGCCGTATTAAGAGCTATTTTGTCTAATACCTTAGTAAATTTCTAATTGTTAACTCCTATATTATGGGGGCGCAAGTTTCTGCTAAAAAACTCATATTACTCGAGCGCTCCGTCGATTTCTTCTTGTGTGTAACAGGTTTCGTATTGCTCTCCATTCAAGAAAAAAGTATAGCAGTATGCTGCTATTTGTTGAGCGGGTGATGAATTCGATAATTGAGAAAATACTGGTTCATCCATATCATTTAATGAGTTTTGCGATGGAATATCATATTTAACCATTGAGGGAGAGCAAAGTTTTCCATTTTGAGGCGTGCCGTCTGCTAGGCTTAATGTGCCGGTATTATAAATGGCTGAGTTACCTTGTGATTGAATGCAGCCCTGTGCTTCTTTATGGCTTATAGTACTTAAATCAGTTGTTGCCGGGCTTATTAAGGTACGTTCTGTTTGGTCGGTATTACTTTGTGAATTTTGGCTATAGATTGACAGCAAGGCGCTAATACACATCGAAGTAACATAATATGTGTTATTTTTCATGTCGGTAGTCCTGGTATAGGTTATTAGATAAGTAATAAGCTTATTGCGTAAACTCAGCGCTCATAGTCGAAGCAATACTCGTATTGGTTTCCTCCGACCAACACGACGTTGCAATCAGAAGCTAAATAAAGTGGCGTCGGCGTTGCCTGAGTCGCATCGATCTTTTGAACGTCAGGTTTAACTATTTTATGGCTAATAGTACTTAAATCAGTTGTTGCCGGGGTTATTAAGGTGTTTTCAGTTTGGTTGGTATTACTTTGCGAATTTTGGCTATAGATTGACAGCAAGGCGCTAATAAACATAGACGTAATATAAGATGTGTTATTTTTTATGTCGGTAGTCCGGGTATATGTTATTGGATAAGTAATCAGATTATTGCACAAAATCAGCATGCCAATATTGAGATACGGTTTGAATTTGTCTAGCAGATAAGATGAGTTAACTTTAGGGGCGCCCTACCTGCTTGTCAAGTGTTTTTCGATAAATTTTATGAATAAATTTGAATCCGCCTATATTAACTTGAATATAAAGAAAAAGAAGGCAGAGATACACTTATTCAGTAAACTTAGATTAATAAAAGCACACAAAGGCTCCAGGAAGCTCGGAAGCCTTTGTGTAAGATTCGATTACTCTAAAAGGGCGGCGAGTTCTTCATCACTTATGCATTGTTGAAATTCATAACCGTTAGCATAAATAGTAGTGCAGTATTCTGCTATTTGTTGAGCTGGTGATGAATTAGATAACTGAGAAAATACTGGTTCATCCATATCATTTAATGAGTTTTGCGATGGAATATCATATTTAACCATTGAGGGAGAGCAAAGTTTTCCATTTTGAGGCGTGCCGTCTGCTAGGCTTAATGTGCCGGTATTATAAATGGCTGAGTTACCTTGTGATTGAATGCAGCCCTGTGCTTCTTTATGGCTTATAGTACTTAAATCAGTTGTTGCCGGGCTTATTAAGGTACGTTCTGTTTGGTCGGTATTACTTTGTGAATTTTGGCTATAGATTGACAGCAAGGCGCTAATACACATCGAAGTAACATAATATGTGTTATTTTTCATGTCAGTAGTCCTGGTATAGGTTATTGGATAAGTAATAAGCTTATTGCGCAAACTCAACGCTCATTGTCGATACAATTTTCGTACTGATTTCCGCCGGAGTACACGACGTTGCAATCAGAAGCTAAATAGAGTGGCGCCGGTGCTGCCTGCTCCGATATGGTTTGGGCATTATCGATCTTTGAAATATTAAATTTAACCATTGAGGGAGAGCAAAGTTTTTCGTTTTGAGGATTGCCGTCTGCCGGGCTTAATGTGCGGGTATTATAAATAGCTGATTTACCTTGTGATTGAATGCAGCCCTGTGCTTCTTTGTGGCTTATAGTTCTTAAATCAGTTGTTGCCGGGGGTATGAAGGTATTTTCGGTTTGGTTGGTATTACTTTGTGAGTTTTGGCTATATATTGACAGCAAGACGCTAATAAACATAGACGTAATATAATGTGTGTTATTTTTCATGTCGGTAGTCCGGGTATGGGTTATTGAAAAAGTAATTAGCTTATTGCGCAAACTCAACGCTCATTGTCGATACAATTTTCGTACTGATCTCCGCCGGAGTACACGNGCCGATATGGTTTGGGCAGTATCGGTCTTTGAAATGTCATATTTAACCATTGAGGGAGAGCAAAGTTTTCCGTTTTGAGGATTGCCGTCTGTCGGGCTTAATGTGCGGGTATTATAAATAGCTGAGTTACCTTGTGATTGAATGCAGCCCTGTGCTTCTTTGTGGCTTATAGTTCTTAAATCAGTTGTTGCCGGGGGTATGAAGGTATTTTCGGTTTGGTTGGTATTACTTTGTGAGTTTTGGCTATATATTGACAGCAAGGCGCTAATAAACATCGAAGTAACATAATATGTGTTATTTTTCATGTCGGTAGTCCGGATATAGGTTATTGGATAAGTAATAAGCTTATTGCGCAAACTCAGAATGCTGCTTAGCGGTAATTGAAGTTGTCTAGTAAATAAGCTGAGTCAACTCTAAGGGTGTGCTACCTGTTTGTCAAGTATTTTTCAATAAATTTTATGAAATAAAGTTGAATACAATGCTTATAAAGATAATTTTATAAATTAGTTTTTACGGCTCCCACTTGCGCGGGAGCATTATGTTGTTTTCGGTAGAGTAACTAGCTAATTTGCCGCGTAAGTTGCTTTGCCACTGATCCCTGTTTTTTATAGTAAATTTAACGTTGCCTGCCGCAATTCTCGTATTGGTCGCCGCCGGATGAAAGGACGTTGCAATGCGAGCCTTTATAAAGGGTGGTAATTGAAATAACAATCCGGGCAGGCTTCACTTCGCCGTCTTTTTTTATTTCACCTTGTATGGTTTGCTTGCTGAGTTCCAATGCTGCTTTAAGTGCCGGATTATCGTCAATAAGCAAAGTGGCTTTACAGTTTTCGGCTGCGTCTTTGGTGGACGACTGTACTTTTTCGGCGTTGCGACGAGGATCGGATTTATTTTGAATACAAGCCGATAGTTCCTGACCTGTCTCCGGATCTAGTACTGCTATTTTTGCAGTGTCAAAATTGACGCCACTTGCTAAGGCGACCCTTTGATCAACTAGTGTTTCAATACTTTCATTCGATCCGCATCCAAAAATAGAAAAACTGCTAAGTACTATTAGAATAGGGGTTTGACCGATAACTTTTTTCATTATACTTCTCCTGATTTTTTAAAAAGCCCTTATAACAAATTAATAAAACAAGCTGAGTTTTACAAATAATTGCCGTTCAGGGGTAAATGGGCTGATTTGCGGGCCGCTAGCATCGAAATTACTTTGATAGTTGAATTTATTGTCAAATAAATTCCTAACTTCAAAATTAATCGAGCCGAGTCTTTTTGGCAAACGGTAGCCGGCAGCAGTATCAAACGTCCAAAAGCCTTCGCTTTGGTATTCTAACGGATTGGCGATAAAGTCAGTCGCAGTTGCAACGTGTTGATTAACATAGGTGCCACTTACTCTTGCAAAAAAGCCGACCGGATGAAAGAAGTTGACAGAAACGGGTATTTGATGAGTTGCGATGCTTTGTGGGAGATTGAGGGCGCCGTTGCCCGCCCTATAGGCTCTATCTTGTTTATCAAATTGATACTCCGTTTTGAAAGCTAGCCATTCTTTAGGCGCCCAGTAAATATAAGCTAAATGCGACAATTCGTTACGATCTTGATGTGTCAATACGCCGTTGCTGGTAAAGGGGTGTCGGCTATCTCGCCAGCTAAGTTCGCCGCCGACGAATACGGTTTTTAATGGATGGTAATCGAGTCCCACGCCATATCGCCAAGCTCTAGCATTGTTATTATCATCAAAAAACTGGTTAAATCCGGCTATTTGCGTTGGCTCAATTGTTTGATTTGCGGCTAGGCGTCGATTCAACGTTTTAAATGCAGCTCCTCTCAAAGTTAAATTCTCTATCGGATTCCAAGTAATACCAAACTTAGGGTTAAGTTGTTGCCGTTTAATAAGGTCTGGATTCTGTGTGGAGACGGTGGATGAACCATCCGAATAAAGGGTCGCTGAATTCACATCGATTAATTCATTGTCCAAATAATCAAAGCTGAGTCCCAAGGTTGTCGTTAGGTTTTTCGGTAAATATTGTTTCGAGTATATATAGCCATTGAAATGGTGCGTTTGGCTGGCTGTTTTTGACGTATCCGTGAGGGGGTCTGGGTCGCCATTGATAAAGACATTTGTATTATCAAAGTTTATATCGTTCCTTAACTCCAGATGGCCCAACCCGGTTATTAATTCAAAGGAGTGCGGGCGGTAAAGATATTGTATTTCTGTTTGATAGCCTTCGTTTTTGTTTAACCTGGATGTATCGTCAAGGTTGTCGAAGTCAGGATCGTCGGCGAAGGCATGTAGGAAGTTATTATGGGTGAGTTCCTTTCTCCTGGTATAAAAAAATGAACCGATCACATCCTGTTCAGGATCGATTTTATAGTGGCCGCCAATTCTTGCCGTGTCTTGCTTGATAGTCTGTCTAAGCGTTTCATCGTGAAATCCGTTCAAACGCATCGGGACGTCGCCAGCTCTGACGTTTTCCGATTTCAACTCGACTTGCAGGCTAAAATCCGGCGTGAAGGCGTATTGTGCAAAGGCGTCGTAGATATTTTGCTGATAATCGTCGTTTTGCCGAAAGCCGTCGGTTCGGTAATGGAACTGGCCCAGACTCATCGATAGTTTGTCGTACACGCCGGAGACTATGGCGTTATCGGTTTTGGTGTTATTGCTGCCGTAGGCGCCGTTCAGAACCATATGCGCGCCGTTGCCGGTGTACAAGGAATCGTACTCGTTGACCGATAAGCTGCCCGGCCCGGTATTATTCAGAATGCCGATATTTTCCCCGGTTAGCTGTGGTTGCACCGGGGTGATATTAATCGGTTGTAGCAACTGCGCCTGCAACAGTTCGCTGGCGCGGGCAACGCGGTAGCGCGGTTGACCGACGTAAGCATCAGAGAGAAAACGATGCGCCGACGGGTCGGTGGCATCGTGACCCAAGGACTTCCAGGCTTCTTTTAACGCCACCCGGCCAAAACCCAGATCGTTATATATACGTGCCAGATTGGCGGTGCGGGCCGCGGCGTCTTCGTCCAGCAGCAGTTTCGAACGGTATACGCCACGATTTTCGTTCAGTTCTATGGACTGCTGCATGTCGCGCAGCGCTTCGACCGGGCGATTTAAGGATTGCTTGCGCAGTGCATCGTAAAAATAAGGTGTGGGGTCTTTCGGATCTTGTTGTTTCGCCAGGTCGAATTGATCGCCGGCCAGCGCCGGGCGTTTTTCTTCGTAATAGGCTTTGCCCAAATAACTACGCAGCAAGGAATTATTCGGGTCGAGAATAGCGGCAATTTCCAGGTCGCGGCGTCCGGCTTCCAGGTCGCCGCTGCGGATTTTCGTTAGACCCAAACCCAGTCTCGGTAGTGGCGCGGTAGAATCCAGCTGCACGGCTGCTTCGAAATGCCGTAAGGCTAGGGCAGTATCCACTCTGAATAATTGCGAAAAGCCCTGCACGGTTTGAGTTCTTTCCAGATTGGGGTCTAGCATAAATGCCTTGGTTGCCGATTCTGCACTTTCCGAGCGTAAGCCCACGGCCAATTGCAGTTCGGACAGTCGCGCCCAAGTCATCGCATCGTTAGCTGCTAGCTGACTGGCATGCTGTGCCGCTACTAAGGCTTTTTCCAGTTCGAATCCGGCTTGTTGGCTATACGATAAAGCTGAATAAGCAGTAGCCGATTGCGGATTTGCCGTCACCGCGCGCTCGGCCAGATTCAGTGCGTCGGCTTTGCGGTTTTGGGTCAGCGCCAGAATGCTTTCCAGTGCTAAAGCGTCCGCGTCATTCGTATTGCCGGCGCGTAAGGCTTGAATGTCCTGTATCGCCAACTGGCTTTGCCCGGCTGTTAGTCTGATTGCCGCGCGGGTTTTCAAAAACTCTGAAGACTGTTCAGCCGGCGGTGTCCGGTCCAGAGTTGTTAGCGCCAAATCGATCCGGCCTTGCCGATAATTCTGTATCGCGGCGCGTAGAGCAGGGGCTATAGCGGGATCCGACGCGGAATAAGGCAATAGTGGCGGGTAATACAAGGCCCAGTTCACCGCATCGGCGGGTTTGAGGTCGATTTGCGCACGTGGGGCCTGGCCCAATAAGGTTTGCCCGGCTTCTCCGGCCTTTAGGTGAATGTCGCCGTAGGTATTGAAAAAGCGCACGGCGCCTTCGTAAACCCATAATTCGGCACTGCTATCGTCGGCGCGTAACGCAAACTCGGTACCTTCCGGGCCGGCGTTAGCAATCGGAGTGGTGATTTGTAACTGCTTAGGTGTGCGGCTGATGAAATGGACAAAGCCTTTCAGCAAATCCACTAAGGTGGCTTGGTTGGGGGCGATGCCGTTTAAAGTCAGTACAGTGCCCTCGGCAAGACGGAGGGTAATGCCATTGGGTAGCAATAAGGATGCGCGGCTGTAGGCTTCGACTCGAACCCGGCTGCCTTCGCAAAGGCTTTGCTCGAGTTGCGCCGGTTGCCATTGTCCCTTGGCGCCGGCATCGTAAAACAAGGTGCCTTGCAGCGAAACCAGTTTGGCGGCTTTTTCCACGCTACAGCTTGTCGCGGTCGCATCGGTTTCCGCCAAACACATTGGCGCAAATAAAACCATGAAGCAAATCACAAGGCAGCGCATTTTTTCTCCGAAAGATGTTTTTTTTTCGGATGATAAAGTCTGAAACCCTAACTGATCAAGGTAATAATTAACTTTGCCCTGGATTTTTCTATTTTTGTCAATTGGCCCAATGTGCAGTTGCGAGAATGCATTGTCGATAATCGCTATACTCAGCTCACCATGAGGCTGGTGGGGTGGTTTCGATTCTGAGGGTTTTTTCGTCGACGCTGATGTAACCGCCTTTGGTCAGTTCTTTCATTACTTTGTTAATCATTTCCCGAGACGAACCTACCATCGTCGCCAGCTCTTGCTGGGTCGGGCGGTTATGAATGACATAGACATCGCCGTCCTTTTCCGCCATGTCTTGCAGCACCTTAATGGTACGTTCGTAAACATTCGACAAGGCCATTTGTTTGACTTTCTCGGTGAGGAATCTGACTTTTTCCGACAATACTTTAAGTAAGGCAATCGCCGCATCGGGGTGTAGTTTCAACCAGTGGATGAAATCGGTTTTGGCGATGACCGCGCACACGGTTTTTTCCTGGGCTTCCACCGCGGCGGAACGCGGTTCGTCGCTAAGCAAGGCCAGTTCGCCGAAATAAGAGCCGGCCTCCTGAATCAATAAGGTGACCTCCTTGTCTTTGTCGTTACTGCCAAACACCCGCACCTTGCCGGACAAAATAATGTACAGCGAACTGGTCTGGTCGCCCTCGGCGATGATCATGGCCTTTTTCGGAAATTTAATGACCTTGGCCCTGGATGCCAAAGCTTCCAAAGCCTCCTCGGGCAGATCGGCGAGAAAGGGGATGTGGTTCAGACTGGCGATGACTTCTGCTTGCATGATGAGGCTATAACCGCTTGGTTTAGTAGAGTGCCGCTTTTGATAACGGTCTGGTTTGTATGTGACGCCTAGCTTACTAAGTTTGCGTCATGATAGTGAAGTATTTCACAGATTGTCGGCCAATTAAATCACAGACATACCCCTTTTACGGCGGCAGCGGGAATAGAGCTCGGCGCATTGGCGAACTTCAACTTTGCAAAAGCTATCCCGCCAAGCGCCAGCCGTTTATACCCAGCTTTTGCCGGTACGCAGCAAGACCTCGAATGCTGATGCCGGTAATGGCTTGCTGAAGTAATAGCCCTGTATCTCGTCACACTGGTGTTCGCGCAGAAACTGGCAGTGTTGTTCGGTTTCCACGCCTTCGGCGATCACCTTGAACGCCAGGTTGTGCGCCAGTGCAATCACCGCCAATACAATAGTGGCATCTTCCGGATCGGTGAGCATGTCGCGCACGAAGGATTGATCAATTTTCAGGGTATCTACGCGAAATCGTTTCAAGTAGCTGAGGCTGGAATAGCCGGTACCGAAATCGTCTATGGACAGCTTCACCCCGGCGGTCCGGAGCTGACTAAAAGTGGCGATGACCTTCTCCACATCCTGAGCGATCAAACTCTCGGTCAGTTCCAGTTCGAGTTGAGCGGCCGGTAGACCGGTGTCTTCGAGCGTATTCATCACCCAACTGATCACATCCTGCTGTAGAAACTGGCGCGCGGATATGTTCACCGCCACACAGACCGGCGGCAAACCGGCGTCTGTCCAGGCTTTTGCCTGAGCGCAAGCTGCGCGCAGCACCCAATCGCCAATGGGCACGATAAGCCCGGAGTCCTCGGCAATTGGAATGAACTGAGCGGGAGATACCGCACCCATCTCGGGATGTTGCCAGCGCAATAAGGCTTCGCAGCCGGAAATTTGGCCGTTTTTCAAGTTGACCTTGGGTTGATAGGCCAGCTGAAACTGTCCCAATGCCAACGCTTCCCGCAAGCGCGTCTCTATATTGACGCGGCGCAGGGTTTCCTCGCTCATCTCGCGGGTGAAGAATTGACAGGTGTTGCGGCCTAGGTCCTTGGCGCGGTACATCGCCACGTCAGCGTTGTCGATCAGCGCCTCGGCGGTTTCGCCGTCCTGCGGGAATACGCTGACGCCAATGCTCACGGACAAATGGATATTACGCCCCTGAACCAGAAGCGGACAATCAAGATGCCTGACCACTTTTTGGGCGAGGAAATAGGCATCGCTATCTTTATTTAAATCAGTCAGCAAAATTAGAAATTCGTCACCACCCAGGCGAGACACGGTATCACCGTCCCTGACCAGGCTGCCTAGCCGCTCGGCGGCGACCTTCAGCACCGCGTCGCCGAATGGATGGCCGTAGCCGTCGTTGACTATCTTGAAGCGATCCAGATCGAGATAGAGCAGTGCCAGCTGATTGCCGGCGCGGCGCGCGTGGGCGATGGCTTGGGCAATGCGGTCCTGGATCAGGTCGCGGTTGGGCAGGCCGGTGAGGCCGTCGTAGGTGGCCAGATAGCGAATCTGCAGCTCGGCCTGTTTGCGCGCGGTGATGTCCTGAATGGCACCTATCATCCGCACGCCGCGTCCCGTGTCGTCACAGAGCAATTGGCCGCGATCAAACAAGTCGGCATAGCTGCCGTCCTTGCGTCGAAAACGGTATTCCTCGGACCAGGTGTTCTCGCTGCCGGCTACGGTGGCTTGAAGGTGTGCAACCACGCGGTCGCGGTCGTCGGGGTGGATGCGGCGGGCCCAGAAGTCGAATGAAGGCAAAATTTCGTCAGTGGTGTAGCCGAACACAATTTGAAAGTTCTCGCTCCACCAGATGTTGTTGCTGGCGAAGTCCCAGTCCCACACGACATCGCCGGTCGCACGGGTGGCGGCGTGGAAGCGGGCCAAGCTTTCCCGCAATGCGGCATCCGCGCGTTGTCGTTCCGAGATGTCGTTTAGAAACAGCGTGCGGACTTCCAAACCGTTGCGTGTAAAAGCCGCCACTCGCAATTCCGCGTCGAACACGCCTTGGGTGCCGACAAATTGAAACGCGCCGGAATCGGTGGTGCTGAGAATCTCGGCCCAATCAGCGTGGCCGTCGGGCGCAAGCACAGCATCGGTGATGGCCTTACCCAGAATGAATTCACGCGCCAGGCCAAACAAACGTTCTGCGGCGGCGTTCCATTCTATAACGGTCAATTGGTGATCCAGGCTAAAGATTGCGGTGTGAGTGGAGTCGAAAATTGCGCCTTTTAAGGCCAGAGAAGCGGCTTGCTGTTCCTTGGCTTCCAGCAGTTGTTTAACGGCCACGGCCATGTGGTCGAGGGCTTCCCCCAGAATTTGGGTTTCCCGGAACTCGTTCGTGGCGAAAGTGGCGGCCGCCGGGGGTTCCAGTTCGGTATGACCGATGCCGGCGACCCGGCGCTCCAGCGCCGCCAGCGGTTTGCCGAAGCGCCGGGCCATGCGCATTGAGACCAGCACCAGTCCTGCGGTAATTGCCACGCCCATACCGCCCACCTGATACAACTGGCGACGCAGCATGTCTTCGATAAACGATACTTTTCGCGAAGTAATGACCAACCAAGACATGCCGCCTTTCAGCGGCATGCGGCGGGCGGCAACCCAGCGTTGCTCGCCTTCCAATAGCATGCGGTCTAGGAATAATTCGCCGGTGAAATTCAGCAAAGGGCTCAAATCGGCAGGCAAGGGCAACGGCGCTCGGCCTACTTGCAACGGATCGCCGATTAGGCGGGGAGCGGCTCCCAACTCCAGGACCTGAAACCGGGAGTGATATTCCGTACCTATGGCGCTTAGAAAGCTATTCAATGCCGGGATGTCGAAGTCAGCATCCAGAACGCCGATCAAACGTCCGCCCGCATCTTTCAGCACTTTGCCGTAGCTGAAGCCCCACAAAGGCTCGTTGCCTGTAAATGGCGCCGCCCAGCGGTAAGCCGGAACCCAGGTGTCGCCGCTCGGGCTGCGCAAAGCGGCTGCGTAGAACGCATCGCTGCGGGGATCGTAGTGTTGGTTAAACAGCTGTTGATGGAGCACGAATCCCTGCTCGGTCAATATGAACTTTCGCGCAGGCGGGCCTTCCGTGCGGTCACCCGGAAATAGCCAAAGTAAAATCTCGCCATTTGCAGTTCGTTCCAACGCGCCGTATTCGCCTGAAGCTGCCAAGGAAATGCCCAGATAACTTAATTCCGGGCGTTGTTCGAATGCCGCCAGCGAATATTCCAGTGTCGATTGTAAAGTGGCGCCCGTTACCTCCGGGGCTATCGCGGCACGTTCAGCGGATTCGGCTGTCATCTCCGCCGCGCGAATCAAAATCTGCAGGCGCTCGGTCGCGCGGTCCAGGGTTTCTTTCACCTCCCGCCGGGTGGTTTCTTCGGTGCTGGCGACGCTTTGCCAAGTCATGCCTATTAACAGCGCCAGACCAAGCAACATCACCAAACCCACGATATTGGAAATTAAAACTCGGGTAAATGAAGGAGCAACTGTTTCGGATAACGTTGTCTGTTTCGCGGGTGAAGGCGCGTTATTCATGGTTGTTTGGTCAATGGCTATCGCTGTGAAGTGATCTTGTTAGCGCATCTTGGGCAGTACGCTGCAAAGCTGGAATCGTGTCGAGTTCGGGCAATTGCGTAAGCGGCAGCTCCCGATCAGTTTGGTTCTCGAAAATCGCCAAATTCTATAAATGCCGTCATTTGTATCAAAGACATTGTCATGCAAATCGGCCCAATTTATCGCTGCTGCCCCGTTTGGGCTGCATTCGTCGAAGCCTGAAACGGTTTAAGCCTTCGATAGAGCCTTTACCCCAAAGGCATTTAGGCCAGCGGTATTTTAGGGCCGCGATAATAATTGTAGATGCTGAAGACGATCTTTAAATTTAGCCGGTAAAAAAGTTTCGCAAATTACGCATCCAGCCAAGCTCCGCTTTTAGCGTAGCCGCCATAGCGGCACGAATCCTTGTCGAATGAAAAACTACCGCCATTCGCAGTGGAATTTTTCACAGCTTTCCAGGGTGGCGAACACCTAAAGTATCAATACCCGCTCAAGTTCACAAACCGGTAGATGGGGATGTGGTTCGGTAAGCAATGCTGCCGGTATCGCAGTCGTTGGGCCAGCTATGAGCCGGCCTCATCACTTTTTTAAGGAGAAAGACAATGTCTCAAAAATCCAAATTAGATCAAGCTCTGAAGGTGTTGCAACCTGAGGAAATCAGCCAAGTTTCCGGCGGTTTAGTCGATGTCGGCACTGATTTAAGTCAGTTTCCCCGTAAATTCTGGCCGGTCATCAATCCAGGGTCGTTCGTGATTAAAGCCAATGCTGGCTTGGTTGTGCGCTAAATCACTTCCCTGAAGTCATCTTTTATTTTTTGGAGAGCTGTCATGTCAAACAAAACCACTCGAATTTCTGCCGATGAATTATCCGCCTTTGCCGCGCAAGGTATAGAACGCGCTTTGCAAGCCCGCGAGGCTGCCGGCGTGGAATTGAATCAGGCGCAACTGGATCAAGTTAGCGGCGGCGCCTCGTTAAGCTTGGTGCTGAATAAAGGCATTATCGCCGGCGGCCCCTGGTTCGATCAGTTTAGAGGATTAAATAATGTGATTACCAATCAGGGTGCCGGCGGTTTGGCCGGTGGCTTAGCGGGCGGCCTGCAAGGAGCAACCCAGCTGGGTTGATAAGGCCATGACCTCGGAGAACCCAGTGTTATGTCCCAGCGCGCAGCCGGAATGGGAAGGTGCCCAGGTCATCGGGGTGATGACTGGCACTGCGGATCAGCCGGAAATGGCTTATCTGCAAGCCCCGCAACCGGTGACCGAGCAATTGCTCGAATTGGCGGGCCCGGTCAGTCCGGCGGAAGTGTTCCGCTTTTCCGCGCCGTGCGCCTGCACCGGTTGCGGTCACTACGCGGAAGCGGAGTCCAAATGCCGGCTGGCTGAAAAAGTCGTGCGTTTTACGCCGACGGTCACCGAGCAATTGCCGGTGTGCGCGATTCGTGCCGACTGTCGTTGGTGGCTACAGGAAGGCCGCTCGGCGTGTTTTAGATGTCCGCAAGTGGTGACCAATAACCTCAAGCCGACCGAAGACATGCGGCGGGCAGCCGACTACGGCGTTCTCTGAGGGTTTTGGTCGCAATGTCAAAAAGGGTGAGAAGGAAACGGCGCTATGAAACATGAGTTATTTCGACAACAAGCCTTGGACTTTAAAAAAGACAAGCCCTTAGGGGAGGTTATTCACGTGGAATCCTTGTCGTTTGCCTTTCTCACCGCTTTAGCCGTCAGCAGCGCTTTGCTGCTGGTCGCCTTTGCCTTTTGGGGCGAGTACACCCGCAAATCGCATGTGAATGGTTATTTGTCGCCGAGCATGGGATTAATCAAAGTGTATGCGCCGCAGGCCGGCACCTTGATCGAAAAACACGTGCGTGAGGGGCAAGCCGTGAAAGCCGGCGATACGTTGTTCGTGTTATCCACCGAAAGTAGTTCACGGGAAACCCCGCAAGCTCAGGCCGCGGCGATTGAACAACTGAAACAACGCCGGGAAAGTCTGGAGACCGAACTGGTGAAGCAAGAGCAAATCGATCAGATTCAATACCGTTCGGTGTTGGATAGACTGCATGGCATGCAACGCGAATTGCAACAAGTCAATAATGAAATAGACACCCAGCAACAGCGTTTGGCCGGTGCCGCGGCAACTTCGCAACGCTATCAGCAGTTGCTAAGCACAAAATTCGTTTCGGCCGTGCAAGCCCAACAAAAACAAGATGAATGGTTG
Organism: Methylomonas sp. Kb3; assembly: GCF_002834115.1. Classification (NCBI taxonomy): domain Bacteria; kingdom Pseudomonadati; phylum Pseudomonadota; class Gammaproteobacteria; order Methylococcales; family Methylococcaceae; genus Methylomonas; species Methylomonas sp. Kb3. The sequence goes on from NZ_PIZT01000025.1 coordinate 38,181, forward strand.
GATCACCAAGCCAAGCTGCAAGCCCTGCAACGGGTACAGATGACCTTACAACGCGACATCCGCTCCGCGCAGTTGGAAGCGGACAGTAGCCAAATGAAATTTAAAAACCAGCGCGCGGCCATCGAACGCAATATTTCGAGTTTGGCGCAAAACATCACCGAATCCGAATCGCGCCGCAATATTGTAATCACCGCGCCGCACGACGGCACCGTCACCACCATCCTGGCGGAGCAGGGACAAAATGCCACGACCGCCAATCCCTTGCTGTCCATCCTGCCGCAAGGTGCCAAATTGCAAGCCCAGTTATTGGTACCGTCCAGCGCGGTGGGCTTTGTCGAGCAGGGGCAGACCGTGTCGGTGCGTTATCAAGCCTTTCCCTATCAACGCTTCGGTAGTCATCAAGGCCGTTATCGTCGAAATCGCCAAAACCTTGATTACCCCCAAGGAAGCCGATTTGCCGGTGGCTTTGCAAGAGCCGGTGTACCGGGTCACTGTCGAGATCGATAAACAAGCGGTGCAAGCCTATCGCCAGGATATTCCGCTGCAATCCGGCATGCTGCTGGATGCGGATATTTGGTTGGATCATCGCCGCCTGATCGAATGGGTGTTCGATCCTCTTTACAGCATTCTAGGACGGGTTTAATCATGACTATGCAACATATCCTCGACTTTTCCGGCCGCAGGAAGACCCCGCTGATCCTGCAAACCGAAGCAGCCGAATGCGGTCTGGCTTGCCTGGCGATGGTGGCCAATTTTCATGGGCACCGGGTGGATCTGGCCAGTTTAAGACAAAAGTTTTCCCTGTCTTTGAAAGGCTCGACCTTGAATCATCTGATCCAGATCGCCAACCAATTGCATCTGGGTTCGCGGCCGGTACGGGTGGATTTGAACGAACTGAGCAGACTAAGCCTGCCGGCTATTTTGCATTGGGATTTCAATCATTTCGTAGTTTTGACCCAGGTCAAACGCGGCGTGGCGACGATACACGATCCGGCCAAAGGTACCGTGCATTTGCCCTATACCGAGGTCTCCAAACATTTCACCGGTATTGCTTTGGAGTTGCAGCCCACCCAAGCTTTTACCGCCAAAACCGAACGTCAACAAATCAAACTTTCCCGCCTCATCGGCCGATTGAACGGTGCCTCCAGCGCTACCTTGCAAATCATTTTATTGGCGGCAGCCATCGAAGTGTTTGCAATCGTAGCGCCTTTTTTTATGCAACTGGTGGTGGATAACGCGGTGGTGGCCCGGGATACCAATTTATTGACGGTATTGGGATTGGGATTTCTATTGCTGGCCTTGATTCAGATAGGCATTACCGCGCTGCGTTCGTGGGTGGTGCTGGTACTCAGTACGTCGGTGAGTTTGCAGATGATGAGCAATCTGTTCGGACACTTATTGCAGCTGCCGATGAATTTCTTCGAGAAGCGGCATCTGGGCGACATCGTCTCGCGCTTCGAATCCTTAAACGTGATTCAACGCACCCTGACCACCAGCTTTCTGGAAGCGATTATTGACGGCGTGATGGCGTTGGTGACACTGGGTATGATGCTGGTGTACAGCTGGAAGCTTGCGGCTATCGTCAGCTTGGCCGCGCTGCTTTACGGAGTATTGCGCTTGTTGTCGTTCGCCCCATTACGCGCAGCCAGCGAAGAGCAAATCCTGCGCGCCGCCAAGCAGCAAACCAATCTGCTGGAAACTGTGCGTGGCATGCAAAGCGTGAAGTTATTTAATCGCCAGTTGCAACGCCGGCACGGGTATCAAAATTTGATGGTCGATCATTTCAACGCCGGCATCCGCGTGCAAAAGCTCAATATCATTTACCGCGCCCTGAACAGCTTGTTGTTTGGGGTGGAAAACATCGCGGTGATCTGGCTAGGCGCCTTGTTTATTCTGGACGGCGGCTTTTCGGTGGGGATGCTGTTTGCGTTTATGTCCTTTAAAGACCAGTTCACTCATCGGGTGGGCAGCTTCATCGAAAAAGGCATCGAATTCAAAATGCTGGGCTTACACACCGAACGGGTCGCCGATATTGCGTTGGCGGAAGCCGAAGATGAGCATGTTAGTGGTGCCCGTCACGAGCAACTGGCGGCATCGATCCAAATCCGCAATCTGGATTTCAGTTATGCGCCGTCCGAGCCGCCGGTGCTGAAGAACCTGAATCTGGATTTTGCCGAAGGCGAGTCGGTGGCGATCATTGGTCCGTCCGGTTACGGCAAAACCACGCTGGCCAAATTAATCTTGGGTTTATTGCAGCCCAGTGCCGGCGAAATCCTGATCGGCGGTGTGCGCCTAAACCGCATCGACAGCCACGATTACCGCAATATGGTGGCGGCGGTGATGCAGGAAGATCAATTGTTTGCCGGCTCTATTGCCGACAACATCTGTTTTTTTGACCCGGAGCCGGATCAAGCCTGGATCGAAACCTGCGCGCAACTGGCGGCGGTGCATCAGGATGTGATGACCATGCCGATGGCTTACAACACACTGATCGGTGATATGGGCACGGTGTTGTCCGGCGGCCAAAAACAACGGGTGCTGCTGGCCCGCGCTTTATACAAACGCCCAAAAATTCTGGTGTTGGACGAAGCCACCAGCCACTTGGATGTGGCCCGCGAAAAACTGGTGAACGGTGCGGTGCAGCAACTGAAATTGACCCGCATCATCATCGCCCATCGCCCGGAGACTATCGCCTCGGTGGATAGGGTGATTGACTTACAAGCCATAGCGGCAGATGCGCTTGCCGGCCCGTGTTATGCGTCGCAGGCGGCTTAGATGTTGCTGCGCAGTAAATGCTCTATGTTGCCGGATTCGTTATAAAATCGTCGAAAATTTTTAAACATTTTACGACTGGATTTTATGAATAACGCCATTGAAACACACGCATCCAACGATATTTTTTCCGAAGCCTTTTTGCTGGGTAATTTAGGCGCACCGTTTATTTTGGGAATGGCGATTGGCTATTTCGCCAAAAAAATGCTGCGCACGGCCTTGTTTGTCGGTGGGGCGATTGTGTCGATATTGTTCGTTGCCGAATATTACGATCTTATCAACATCAACAATATGGCGTTGGAAAATGCGGCTAGCTCAGCCGCAGAGGCTGCCAAGGAATCCGGCAGTTTCTTGCTGGATCGGCTGGCGGTGTTTACCAGCCGGGGTGTTAGCGGTGCAGGCGGTTTTTTTGTGGGATTTAAACTCGGGTAAACCGGTTTTTGCTTACCCGGCTAAGGGTTGATCATGTGGCTCAGTCAGCAGCGTGTTTTGCCTAGCTACATAGTGCCCACTTTTTTGCGTGGGCACTATGTGTCGTGAATATCACTTCAGACTATTTGCGATTAACAGGGCAGATTTATAAGATTCCAGCCGTTAATTTCGGCCAGGAAAAATACCTTGTGTGGCTACACAGTAAGTGATACCCAAAGCAGGTGAACGGTTATCAAAAGGCAGGCTTTGTCCCGCAGGCTGAACGGAAGTGGTTGGCCTACCCGTAAATTTTATGATGTTTGCCTTTAGGGAAGCGTTGGGGGCATCGCTTGAATAGATATTATCTCTCGATGTCGAGGCCGCCAATACATTGCCGGAGGGCGTACTCTTATTGCCGGCTGTACTTACTGCGTCAATCGTAGCGGAAACGTTATCTAAAAAAGTTTGCGCACCATGGGAGTGTAAAGGCATTTGGCTTGGTTGTAGGGTTACAAAGTCTATGCCGATTTCTTGGCCAATCGATATTGGCGATAGCCCCGGACCTTGTCCGACCCCGATTGGCGAACGGCCGCGCAGATCCGGTAGCATAAATGTTGTTTGTCCATCACCGCCATACTGCGTACCCAATAATGAAAACAAGGCTGTGTTTTGCGCAATGCTCAGCGTCTGTCCGGCGGCCTCCAGATAACCGCGCGGGCAAAAGTTAAAGCTAAATGTGCAAATCTCGCCGAGAAAGGGGTCGGAACCGCAAGCCGAGGCTGATACTGGTAAGCCGGTGATAGCGATCATGGCGAGTTTCAAGAGTGGTTTATTGAATGCTTTTGACATGTTGAGTACCTTTAAATTGAGTTGAAATTAATTGAAAGCGTAGTGACGGCGTTTGCTGGTAAGGACTGAGATCAAGCCGATAGCCAGCAACCACAGGGTTTCCGGCTCCGGTACCGTGTTGTTGGTTTGCTTGGTGACCGAATCGACTGTAATCAGGCTGGACGCATTTATCGAAAATCTGCCGGAGTCCGCGCCGCCGAATATGAATAGATCGGGGTTGCTATCGCCAAAGTTGATTAAGTCGCCAGGGTTTAATAGAAACGACAGCAGCAGAGTGCCGACGTCGGATACCAGGCCGCCTTTACCGGTAGCGATATTGGTATTCGGATTACTGGGTATGAATTTTTCGTTACCGCGAACGGGATCCGAAATAATTTTAGAAAACGCCAGTTCCTTGCCATCGGCTTTGTAAAAGCCAATTATGGACTGTGCGAATTCGCCGTCATTGTTTAGTGGCGGTGTGTCGGTGGCTTCGACTTGATGGCTGTATTGGAATTGCAAGTTCACCACAAAACTATCCACGGCAGACTTGTTCTCAATCGAAAAGGTATAGTCGCCGAACAGCGGGCTGATGCTTGAGGGCTCGGCGCCGCCAGTGCCGCTAGCGTTTAAATTGATACCAAAACCATCGCCGATCTGGCTTAAGGTGCCTGACAAGGGGTCAGGACCTGTGACCGTGGACCCCACCAGCGTGGTGGTGGAAGTAGAGCCGGCGATAATGCTGGTCAGCGAGCCTGTCTGGATGGCGTTTATCGGCTCAGCCGGGGAACCGAGGCTATCAAACTCGGCCGAACCGCGGATTACAATATTGCTGTCAAAAGCCGCAGCCGATACCGATCCGGAATGGGCGCCGAGCAGCAATGTGATAGCCAATGCGACATTGCGAATCCGGCAACCGTGGTTTGTAGGTAGCTTCTTAAAATCGCTACCGATGCTCTTTTTAAATTTAATTGATTCCATCTTGATACCTCTATATTTGATTAGATTTGGCGGTAATATATTTATATTAATGACTGGTTGCGTGCAAAATACAGACGTCTAGTAAGTATTTAAATGCAGTTGCTTAAAATAATTTCTCATACTGCTAAATTGCCATATAAATTGAATTAACTGGTTTCTGTTTTATTCAAAAAAATTGTATTACGGGAATTAATAGCCAATTCTTATGCCAGTTATTAATTTTGTGCGGGAAAATAATTTATCTTTATGTTTTTAAAGATAATTTATGGCTGTGCTTGGCAGGAGGGGGCAGCATGCAAAATTGGTGTGGAAGCGTTTTGGCACGATATGTCGCATGAAGTACGAAATATCGTTTCTATGTCGGGGCGGGGTTTGATTTATTGCTTGGCTCGATAGAGCGGGTAATTGAAAGTAGGCTTTTTAGCTTGGAAATACCCATTACTAAATAAGCAGAGGAAGGCTTTGTCAAACTGATGTGAAACTGCAAAAGCCCCGATTAGCCAGGCGAACAGCTTCAACAAACAGGTAAACAAAGCATCTACATGGGAAGCACCCAAATGCGCGGATACCACCATTGATGGCGTGACTCGCGAACCGGCAATCGCCGAACGAGGAGTAATGAAAGTGCGGGATTTTCTAAGTTGGGGATAGCGGAGGCTGCGGTTCGCCGATTTCATGGATCAGCACGGTCTGACCGACTGCCAAGCTGCCGGGTTTATCGTGCAAGGCGTTTTGCCCAAAATAGACTTTGTTTTGCCATTTGCGCAGACGATTCAGCGTCGTCAACGGTTCTTTGCCGGTTTCGGCGGTGAGCGGGTCTATGGTGGGCACCGAGCAGCGCGAGCAGGGTTTGGGCAATCTAAAACCAATATCGTTGATGCTAAGTCGTCGCCAAGTGTCTTCGGCGTAGCTGTCGCAATCGCTGACGACCAGATTTGGCCGAAAGCGAATCATGTCAATTGCCAACGGCATGGCTTGGTTGAGAGCGTTTAATGAATTTTCCGACACAATCAAAAACGGAAAGCCGTCGGAAAACGACGTTTGATCGCTTTCTAAAGCATAGTTAGGATCGACCTGACGAATATCGTCATCACTTTGGTAGACCAGCCGGCACTCGGTTTGTAAAAAATCGCTCAGCCAGGCATCGGCAACAGCGCCACAGGTTTTGGCGACACAAACGTCGTGCCAGACTACCACTTCAATGTCGTCGCCGTCTTCGGATTGCAAAGGCAGTGTTAGGTCCGCTTGATTGGGCGCCGACAAAATTAACTGTTGATCTGCAATGCGGGTTTGAATCAAGGCCATTTTTGGTAAACGGCGTTGGCTGAGGAACTGTCTATCGCCGTCTATCAGCATCCATTTTCGGTCGTACAGCAAGCCTTTGTGGTCGACCGGCCAGTGTTCTACGCGAATGCCGGCCAGCGATTTGACTGGGTATATATAAATTTCACTGAGTATTGGCATATTGTTTTGCGCTTAGCTGAATAGCAGATCGGTTTGGGTGTGCAGTAAATGCTCTGCCAAATGTTTTTCAATGTTGTCGAACTTGATGCCGTAACGGCCGTTTTCCCGGTCGCAATGTACAACAAGCGCGGGTATATCGAAACGCTTGCCGTCGGCGAACAATAAATACAGGAATATCCGCTGATTCTTGCCGAGTTTTTTTTCGCTGAATATCGCCGCGCCGCGGCTACTCACATCCCGCAACACGACCGGAAACAGGCGTGGAAACCAGATACTTTTGACTTTGACGGCAGCACGGATGTCGTTGCGTCGATAACGAACCGCACTGCGCTTGTTAGACCATGAGCTATCAATCGTGACCTCTTGATCGAGAAAATCTAAAGAGAAATCTGGCTCAGACATGGCAAGCGCGGCAAATGTAAAGGTGGCTAAGTATTGATGTTAAACCGTTAAAATTCAATAGAGCGTGACGATTATTGACCAAGCCCAGCCAAAACGAATCCGTTAAAATATGGCTTTTATATCGTTCCGAACCGGATTATGAAAAAAATAGCGATTGTTTCATTTTGTTATTGTTGGCTCGCCGCGTTGCCTATCAGCAGCGCAGTTGCCGCGCCTGCCAAGAAAGCCGCACCCGCCAAACCGCAGATCAGCAAACCCGCCGAGCCTGCCAAGCAGATAGTCAAAATCGGCTATTTTAGTCAGGAAAGAGCCGCCCCGGCTGCCTTATCCAATCTTGATCCGTTTATCCAGAACAAAGGCCAGATCGGCGCCGAATTGGCGGTTGCCGATAACAATACCACCGGGCAATTTACCGGCCAGCACTACGAGTTAAAGCAGGTTCTGGTGCCGGTGGGCGGCGATTTGCAGCAGGCCTTCAATCAATTAGGCGAGGATGTTGGTTTGGTGGTGTTGAACGTGCAGCCAGACCAATTAAACAAGCTCGCCGATTTGCCGGCGGCGAAAAACAAATTGCTGTTCGATGCTTCTACCAGCGACGACGAGTTGCGCAACACGGATTGCCGCCATCAGGTTTTGCACATATTGCCCAGCCGGGCCATGCGCGCCGATGCGCTGGCGCAATACATGTTAAAGAAGCGCTGGCAAAACTGGTTTTTGGTGATAGGTCCCACGCCGGAAGACAAGTTATACGCAGCGGCCATTAAACGCGCGGCCAAGAAGTTTGGTATCAAACTGGTCGCGGAAAAAGCCTGGACCAACGATTACGACGCCCGCCGTAGCGCGCAATCCGACGTGCCGGTGTTCACGCAAGTGGACGATTACGATGTGTTGGTTGTTGCCGACGAACAGGGCTTGTTTGGCGAATATCTGGATTACCGGACCTGGAAACCGCGGCCGGTGATCGGTACTCAGGGTTTGATCGCCACCGCTTGGCATAGAACTCATGAACAATGGGGCGCGGTGCAATTGCAAAATCGCTTCAAGGACACCGCCGGCCGCTGGATGGAAGAACAAGATTACGCGGCTTATCTGGCGGTGCGGGCGATAGGTGAGGCCAGCGTCCGCAGCAAATCCAATCAAACTCAGGCGATTAAGGATTATGTCTTCTCCGAAGCGTTTGCGTTGCAGGGTTACAAAGGCGTGCCCCTGTCGTTCCGCCCTTGGGACGGTCAATTGCGGCAACCGGTATTATTGGCTGCACCGCGATCTTTAGTTAGCGTGGCGCCGGTCGAAGGATTTTTGCATCCGAAGACCGAGCTGGATACCCTGGGATACGACCAGCCGGAAACGGCTTGTAAATAAGCCGGTGTTGAACCAAATTTCAGAGGGTAGGGCATGAGCGATAAACGGCGCATGGAGATTAGCCAGTCGGCGATCACGGGTGTTCTGGGCGTGGAAGAAGCGCGGCCGCAAAAAAAGGGGCCGGTGCATAAACCGTTCAAAATACAAAGCCGCTATCAACCGGCCGGCGATCAGCCCACCGCCATCGCGGCGCTGGTGGAAGGTATCAACGATGGTGAGGTCCATCAAACCTTGCTGGGCGTGACCGGCTCCGGCAAGACCTTTACCGTTGCCAATGTGATACAGCAAACCCAGCGGCCGGCGATGATCATGGCACCCAACAAAACCTTGGCGGCCCAGCTGTACGGCGAAATGAAGGAGTTTTTTCCGGAAAACAGCGTCGAGGATTTTGTGTCTTATTACGACTACTACCAACCCGAGGCCTATATTCCGGCCTCCGATACCTTCATCGACAAGGACGCCTCGCTGAACGAGCACATCGAGCAAATGCGCTTGTCGGCTACCAAAGCTTTGCTCGAACGGCGCGATACCATCGTGGTCGCCACGGTATCGGCGATTTACGGCTTGGGGGAACCCGAATCTTATTTCCAGATGGTCTTGCATTTGGTGCGCGGCGATATGATCAAGCAACGCGACATATTGCGGCGTTTGGCGGAAATGCAATATACCCGCAACGACACTGAATTGCGCCGGGCGACATATCGGGTGCGCGGCGAGGTGATCGACGTGTTTCCAGCCGAGTCGGAAGAACAAGCCCTGCGTATCGAGTTGTTTGACGACGAGATCGAAAGGTTGTCGATGTTCGACCCGATGACCGGCGAAGTGACGCAGCGTCTGGCCCGCTTTACGCTTTATCCGAAAAGCCATTACGTGACGCCGCGCGATCAGTTGCTGACCGCTGTGGAAAAAATCAAAATCGAACTGGCCGAACGTTTGGAGCAATTGCGCGACAACCATAAACTGGTGGAAGCGCAACGACTGGAGCAGCGCACGCTGTTCGACATTGAAATGATTATGGAGGTGGGCTACTGCTCCGGCATCGTGAACTATTCCCGGCATCTGTCCAATCGCGCAGACGGTGAGTCACCGCCGACGATGTTCGATTATTTACCCAAGGATGCCTTGGTGATCATCGACGAAAGCCATGTCACCGTGCCGCAGATCGGTGCGATGTATAAGGGCGACCGGTCGCGTAAGGAAACCTTGGTGGAGTATGGCTTTCGCTTGCCTTCAGCCCTGGATAACCGGCCTTTGCGCTTCGAAGAGTTCGAACAAATCTGCGGCCAGCGTATCTATGTGTCTGCCACGCCGAGTACTTACGAAAAAGAACACTCCGGCGCGGTGGTCGAGCAGGTGGTGCGCCCGACCGGCTTAGTCGACCCCATCGTCGAAGTGCGGCCGGCGACCAGTCAGGTGGACGATTTGTTGTCAGAAATCACCAAACGTACTGCGGTGCAGGAAAGGGTGTTGGTTACCACCCTGACCAAACGCATGTCGGAGGATTTGACCGATTATTTGATGGAACATGGCGTCAAGGTGCGTTATCTGCATTCGGACATCGAAACGGTGGAGCGGGTGGAAATCATCCGCGACTTGCGGCTGGGTGTGTTCGATGTGCTAGTCGGGATCAACTTGTTACGGGAAGGTTTGGATATACCGGAAGTCTCGCTGGTAGCGATTTTGGATGCGGATAAGGAAGGTTTCCTGCGTTCGCTGACCTCGTTAATCCAAACCATAGGCCGTGCCGCGCGCAATGCCAATGGCAAGGTAATCCTTTACGGGGACAAGATTACTCGTTCGATGCAACTGGCTATTGAAGAAACCGAGCGCCGCCGCGATAAGCAGGAAGCGTTTAATAAACAGCACAATATCCAGCCGAAAACCATATTCAAATCGGTTACCGATATTTTGGAGTTATCGATACCCGGTTCCGGCGGTTCCATTTCCAACGCCAGGGCGAAAGTCGCCGAACCGGCCGGTAATTACAAGGCCATGACACCCAAACAGGCTGCGAAGGCGTTAAAACAACTGGAAGAAAAAATGTATCAGCACGCCAAAAATCTGGAATTTGAAGATGCCGCGCGGATCAGGGATCAGATTAAATTGCTGCAAGCCGAGATGGTGGTTTAAGAGGCTTAGGTTTGTAATTAACGTTTTGGCTAACTATATTTAGTGAATTTTGTCGAGGTCCCCAGCTTGCAAAGCTTGGTCGGCAGAAGCTAAACGACGATAGCAAATTCATGAAACAGACGCCGAGAAACAGATGATACCCGCCAAAAACATACTGAACGAAAATGTTCGCGTGCTGAAAAGCGAGGTATCTAAAACCACATATCAAGGCGTGGCTATCGCCATTGCCAGCATTCTCAGTGCGCTGTTGGCGTTGAGTTATTACTACGTCGGCGAAATTTCCTTAAACGGCATCATTAAAGCCCAAACCGAAAATTACGGTCTGTGGATGCTTGAAGCGCTACCGTTCATTTTTGGATTTTGGGGCCAATATTCCAGCTCGGTCATCGCTTATCAAGCCGGGGCGATGATTTTGGACCAGACCCAGGAACTGCGCTCTCGCGCCGAATCATTGGAAAAACAAGTCAGTTATTCCACCACCCACGACTCGGTAACGGACCTACCTAACCGGGTATTGTTCTACGACCGGGTGGAGCAAGCGATGTTAGCCGCCGGCAATCAAAACAAAATGCTGTCTATCTTGTTGGTGGAAGTCGCCAATTTTAAGGAAGTTTACGACACACTGGGTCGTAACAGCAGCGACTTGATTTTGAAACAGATAGCCACGCGCCTGCAAAGCGTGGTGTTGGGTACTGATAGTGTCGCCCGTATCGACGGCAATATTTTCAGCGTGTTGTTGTCGGCGGTGGATAACGAAACTGCCGGCCTGACATTGGCCAAAAATATCCAGGCGGCCCTGGATCCGGCTTTTAAAGTCGAGCGTCTGAGTTTGGTGATTCACAGTAATATCGGCATCGTCAATTTCCCCGAGCATGGCGACGATGTCGATACCTTGGTGCAAAAAGCCGGCGTGGCATTATTCGTAGCCGGCCAATCGCACGAAGGCTACACCACTTACGCGCCGTCTTACGACGATCACAGCCCGCGCCGTTTAACGCTGATGAGCGAGCTGCGCCAGGCTATCGAAAAAGAGCAATTACATGTTTATTACCAACCCAAGGTGTCGGTGCAAACCGGGCAGGTTTACGGTGCGGAGGCTTTAGTACGTTGGCAACACCCTAAGCATGGTTTTATCGCGCCGGATGAATTTATACCCATGGCCGAAAGAACCCGGGTGATCAAGCATTTGACTGCCTGGATGCTGAAACAATCGTTCAAACACTGTGCGGAATGGCGCAAGCGCGGCTGGGAACTGATTATCTCCGTCAATCTGTCCGCCAAGGATTTACACGATCCTGAGCTGCCGGATGTGATGGCCGGTGTGGCGGCGGCGGCCAATATCAAACCCGGCTGGATGATGTTGGAGATTACCGAGAGTTCCATCATGACCGATCCGGAGCGGGCCATGGAAGTGATTCAGCGCCTGAATGAAATGGGCTACAAATTGTCTATCGACGACTTTGGTACGGGTTATTCGTCACTGGCTTACTTAAAACGCATGCCGTTAACGGAATTAAAAATCGATAAATCCTTTGTCGTCGATTTGTTGCACAGCGAAAACGATGCAGTCATCGTTAAAGCCACCATCAACTTGGCGCACAACTTAGGATTGCAGGTGACTGCCGAAGGTGTGGAAACTCAGGAAATCATCGAAAAACTCAGCACTTACCGGTGCGACTTGGCGCAGGGTTACTTGTTCAGCAAGCCGATGCCGTTTGAGGCTTTTGGTGCGTGGGTGGAAGCCCATCGTTAAACACAAAACTATGCAGATTCAGGAGCCCCAATAATGTCCACAGCCTGGGCGGGTGGTACCGACGCTATTCTGGAAAGAATGGACAAGATGACCGAGCTGTTCGTTGCCGAGACACGTAAAGCTATCTATACGGGCGAATCGGCCAGCCATTGCCAGGAATGTGGGGAGCCGATTCCGGAAGCACGGCGTCAGGCGATTGCCTGCCAGTATTGTTTGCCTTGTCAAACCGAGCTGGAAAAAAGCTGACGCAGTACTGTTTTATTGGGCTCGTTTAAACGGCAGGTAATTCGCCGCGTCTTGCTTGTAATGCGCAATCGCCTGTTTTTCCCGGGCTACAAATTGCGCCACGGCCTTGGCAAAACCGGCATCCTTTAACCAATGCGTGGAGTAGGTAGTGACCGGCTCGAAGCCGCGGGAGATTTTGTGCTCGCCTTGCGCGCCGGAATCAAAACGCGCCAAGCCGTGTTCTATACAGTAGTCCAAGCCCTGGTAATAGCAGGCTTCGAAATGCAGCGCGTTGTACTCCGCATCGCATCCCCAATATCGGCCGTACAAGGTATCCGCGCCGATAAAACTCAAGGCCGCGCCGACGTACACATCGTCTTTCATTGCCAGAACCAGCAATAATTGCTCAGGCATTGTTCGCGCAATTTGTTTGAAAAACGCCAGATTGAGATAAGGTTCGGAACTGCGTTTTAAGTAGGTCAGTGCGTAAAAGCGGAAAAACACCTGCCATTGGGTCTCGGCAACCTCCGTCCCCGGAACACGCAATAGCTCAATACCTTGTTCCGCTACCCGGCGTCGTTCACGCTTAATCATCTTGCGTTTGTCGGCGCTTAGGGTTTGTAAAAAGTCCGTAAAAGTCGCGTAGCCACGATTAAACCACTGAAACTGCACGCCCTCGCGGACGCTTAAACCTAAAGATCTCAGCAGCTCAAGCTGGGAAGGTTCGGGAAATAAACAATGCCACGAGGAAATACCCTGTCGTTCGGCAAGTTGTTGGATAAAACTGAATAACAAAGCGCAGATTGCCGTTTGGTCCGCATCCGGTGCGAATAGCAGTCGCTGTCCCTGGCAAGGGGTAAACGGGATCGCGCTGATTAATTTCGGGTAATAGGCCAGACCATGCTGCTGGTAAGCTTGAGCCCATTGCTGATCGAACACATACTCGCCCCAGGAATGGGTTTTTAAATACAGCGGCAATGCTGCCAACAATTTTTTATTGTCGAAAACCAATAAATGCGCGGTTTCCCAGCCGGTCTGCGGGCAAACGGCGGCGCTTTGTTCCAGTGCGGCTAAAAATTCGTGGCGTAAAAAAGGATAGTCGGGTCCGCACAGTCGATTCCATGCCGTGGCTTCGATTTGCGCCATGCTGGCGATTTGTTTTACTTCCATTTTTAATGTTAGTAGAGTTAAAGCCCCAACATACCATCAAATCATTGCCCATGACGACAGAGAAGCCGTTTTCTCAAGCCTGCGAGAACAACAAGGAACCTATTTTACAGATTCTCAAAACGGTCTTTGACCAACCCATGACAGTCTGGGAAATCGGCAGCGGCACAGGCCAGCATGCCTGTCATTTTGCCGAGAACCTGCCGCATCTGACATGGCAGCCTACCGATAGGCCGGAGAATCTGCCGGGGATCCAGTTATGGCGGGACGAGGCACAGCTGGTAAATCTACTGCCGCCGCTTAGTTTGGACGTGGCGGATTTGCAATGGCCGTGCGCACAAATCGATGCGGTATTTACCGCGAATACTTTGCACATCATGAGCAGCGATGAAGTGAGGCTCTTATTCGCGCGGTTGGCGATCTATTTGGGTGCCGAAGCGACGATGTGTATCTACGGCCCGTTTAATTATGCCGGTGCATATACCAGCGAAAGCAACGCCCGTTTCGACCTATGGCTGAAAGAACGGGACGTGCGCAGCGGTATCAAGGATTTCGAGGCGATCATGGCCTTGGCCGAACACATCGGTTTGACCTTACAGGCCGACCACGCCATGCCGGCCAATAACCGGCTATTGGTGTTGCGGAAGCGGGCATAAGGACCACAGTCTGACCCTTGGCCTGAGCTAAGTGGCTACGTGTTATGCTGCTGTGAACAATTAAAAATTTTTCTATTCACGGAGTGGACGATGCAAAACATAGTAAAGGTTTTTCTTCTAATCGCGACATTGATGCTGCCCGGTTGCGGTTACAACACCTTTCAAACGCAAGACGAACAAATCAATGCCGGTTGGGCGGAAGTGTTGAATCAATATCAGCGCCGCGCGGATTTGGTACCGAATCTGGTGAATACGGTGAAAGGCTACGCCGGACATGAAAAGGACGTATTGGAAGCGGTGACAGCATCGCGCGCCAAAGTCGGCAGCATGCAAGTGACGCCGGAATTGGTGAACGACGAACAGGCTTTTGCCAAGTTTCAAGCGGCGCAGGGCGAACTGAGTTCGGCTTTGTCGCGGTTGATGGTGGTGTCGGAAAATTACCCGCAACTGAAGGCTGACGCCAATTTCCGCGATCTGCAAGCGCAATTGGAAGGTACCGAAAACCGTATCACCGTGGCACGCAATCGTTATATCGCCGCGATCAAGGAGTACAACATCACCGTGCGCTCGTTTCCCAGCAATCTGACTGCGATGCTGTTTGGCTACAAAACCAAGCCATCGTTTACCGTTGAAAATGAGAAAGCCATTTCGACTGCACCAGTGGTTGATTTTGGTAAATAAGATGCGGAAGACAGCTGGCTTTTCAGGGTTTTGGGTCGCCCGATTCCTGGCGGTTTGTCTGTTTGCGGCGGCCGTAAATGCCGAGCAAGTAGTGCCCAATCTTGAACAGCGTGTCACCGATATGACCGGCACCTTCTCCGCACAGCAAAGAACCGAGCTGGAACAACGCTTACAGGCGTTTGAACAACAAAAAGGCAGCCAGATTGCGGTATTGATCGTTGCCACTACCCAGCCGGAAGACATTGCGCAATATGCTATTCGCGTGGTCGAACAATGGCGTCTGGGCCGCAAGGGTGTCGATGACGGCATATTGATGTTGCTGGCCAAGGACGACCGCGTCACGCGCATCGAAGTGGGTTACGGCTTGGAAGGCGTGGTGCCGGACGTATTGGCTAAGCGGATTATTGACGAAATCATGATTCCGTATTTTCGGCAGGGCGACTATGCGGAAGGTATTAATGCCGGCGTGGATAGCCTGATCGGAATATTTGATGGTGTGCCTCTGCCTGCCCCTCAAGCATCGTTTGTCGATGGGCGGGTGCAACGTTTACTGCCCCTCTTGGTGTTTCTAGCGGTGGCCGGCGCTTGGATTTTACGGACTCTGTTTGGAAGCTTTCTCGGCGGGATAATCAACGGCAGCGTGGTTGGTATTATCGCTTGGCTATTGAACGCGGGTTGGCTGGTTGTATGCCTTGCGGCATTGTTTGCGTTCATGGTTTCGCTTAGCAATGGCAGACGTGCGTTTCGCGGCCGGCAAAACGACAATTTTTACGACGATGACGATTTTGGCGGCGGGTCGGGAGGCGGATTCTCCGGCGGAGGCGGCGGTTTTGGCGGCGGCGGTGCGTCGGGGAGATGGTAGACCATGCAAGTGATCAGATTTCTAAAGCATATTTTTAGTGGTCCTTGGCGTGTGCGTCTGGCGTTTTCCAAGCGCAGCTTGCAAGCCATCGAAGCGGCGATTGCTGATAGCGAAGCATCGCACTTGGGTGAAATTCGTTTTGTGGTGGAAAGTGCGCTGGAGATAGGCGAGTTATTGCAGGGTGTTACGCCGAGACAACGCGCGCTTGAGGTATTTTCACAATGCCGAATCTGGGATACGGAACACAATACCGGCGTGCTGATTTATTTGCTGTTTGCTGATCGTGATGTGGAGATTGTCGCTGATCGCGGTATACATGCCAGAGTTGGCGAAGCGGTTTGGGCCCGGATTTGCGAACAGATGGAAGCGCAGTTGAGGGCAGGCCGATTCGAATTAGGCGTGATCGAGGGGATTGCCCTTATAACGACGCAATTGCAACAGCATTTTCCGGCGTTAAATAATGAAAATCCCAACGAAATAGCTAACACGCCGCTAGTGCTTAATTCCGTAAGTTAGCGATAGTATTTCGTAATTGCGCACCGCGGACCT
>NZ_PIZT01000016.1:0-49690 GCF_002834115.1 Methylomonas sp. Kb3
AGCTTAATCGGTTTTTCTGGGCTATCGGTTGTTAAAATTCATCATACAAGGGTGGGCACGGTTTTTTGTGCCCACGCGGTAATTAGGCTTTCGCCTTTTGTGTCGCTAACGCGACGGCTTGTTTTAATGTCGGTTCGCGGACCGACAACCGCGATACTTTCTTTTGTTTGGCCAAAAGAAAGTATCCAAAGAAAAGGCCACCCGGATGCCGCTTATTCCCTGCGCTCCGTAGCTTTTGAACGGGGTTGCCGAAAGGGCCTTCCTGCCCCTTCGGCAACGCGCCGCATCCCTGCATCGCCCCTAACGTGCTGCTCCGTTCAAAAGCTCCGGTGCTCGGCGCGGCATGCGGGAAGAAAACCATCCCGATTTCACGGTAAGGTCGTAAGGCGCAATTCGTAGGGCGTCAATAGGCGTAGCCGTATTGCGCCGTATGTTGGCTTTAAATCATTCGGCGCATTACGCTATCGCTAATGCGCCCTACAAAACTTCGGGTCCTACGCATGCAAGTCGGCTATCTTGCCGATTTGCTCGTTCAAAAGCTCCGATGCTCGGCACGGCATACGCGAAGAAAACCACCCCGATAAAACCATATGCAGGAATAATCGTAAGCGTTTCCGGCTTTAGTCTGCGACTCGGCATTGCTCCGGTTTCCCGTCTTTGAAGGACGGCGAGATACTGATCGGTTCGGTCAAACCTTTCATCAGCAGCAGGTAAGCTTGCTGGTCGATACACACCTTATTGAGTTTCCAGGTTCGGACCTGGCCTTGAAGATCGATGTGTTCGATACTGATCTGCTCCAGCGGCAGGGAGCGGGCTTCTGGAGGCTTGGCGTAGCTAAGTTGGGTGATGGTGGCCAGTAGTGTACTAAAAATTAATTTTCTCATGGGTGGACTCCGGGGTAAGTTTCAGAACAAGGCCGTAAGGGGTTAATAGACGTATCCGTCATGGGCTGTCTGTTGGTGTTAAATCATTCGGCGCATGGCGCTATGCTGCTGCGCCCTATAAAAACTTCGGGTAGGACGGACACGATTTTTGTACCTGCGCGGTTTGATTGTTCGAGCGCCAGGTGTCCGGCTTTGGTCGCTTGGTGGTTTGAATTCGTCGGCGGGAAACCCCGCTTGGTTATACTGGGATTTCTTCTAAATGCGTCGAGTCTTTTTCTCCACGCTTCGCCAAAATAACTCGAGCTATCTCGCCGCGAGCTCGTTAATTGGCGTAATTTTGTGCAATCGCTGAGTGCCGAGCGAGAACGCCCCACAAATTTGTCGAATGCTGCGCTTCGTGAACACAGCTATCGGTATGGTCATGCCAATTGAGCCATCCTGGTGCAAAACAGCCGGATTTTGGTTGTATCTGGTGCAATTCTGCCGGCGTTTTATCGGCTGCAAATCGCATAAGTCCATAAAAATCAAGGGGTCGGCTATTTGGCATCAACCTTGCTCCACTTAGATTGTGTTGTTACTCCTACCTGTTCTCATGTGTGGACGTGGCGCTCTGTTTGGTCGAAGTTCTTCGGACAGGCAGGGCGCATTTTTTTGTCCGCGCCAAATCAATTCCGGCCCGTCCACCCGCTTAAAACTTACATTTCAAATGATATTTCTGCACGCGGTAGCGTAGGGTTTCCCGGGTGGTGCCGAGCATGCGCGCCGCGCCGGTGACGTTGGCGTCGTTGCGATTCAGGGCTTCCTGAATGATGAATTTTTCCATTTCGTGCAGACTGATGCTGCCGTCCAGCGGAATGAACACGCCTTCCTGATTGACTTTGGCGTTGTGTGTGGCCGTCGTCGCTTGCGGGGCTTGTAGCTGCAACCATTCCACCGGCAAATTATGATCGTTGGACAACAACACGCAGCGCTCCAGCACATTGTGCAGCTCGCGGATATTGCCGGGCCAATCGTAGCTTTTCAGCATCTGCCAGGCTTGCTCCGGAATGTGGCTGACCGACTTGGCCGATTTGCGATTGCATTCGGCGATGAATTGCGGCACCAATTGATCCAGGTCCTGCTTATGTTCGCGCAGGGCCGGCATGCGGATGTTGATGACGTTTAAGCGATGATACAAATCCCGGCGGAACAAGCCTTCGGCGACTTTTTCCACCAAGTCTAGGTTAGTGGCGGCGATGATTTGTACGTCGATGTTTATCTCGGTTTCGCCGCCAACCCGGCGGATGCGTAGATCTTCCACGGCTTTTAACAGCTTGCTTTGCAAATCCAGGTCCATTTCGCCGATTTCATCGAGAAACAGTGTGCCGGTATGCGCCTGTTCAAACAGGCCGCGATGGCGTTTTTTCGCGCCGGTAAAAGCGCCGGCTTCGTAACCGAATAATTCGGCTTCCAATAATTCGCGCGGCAGGGCGGCACAGTTGATTTCGACCAGCGGTGCGGCGGCGCGGCTGCCGGAATAGTGCAGAATCCGGGCGATCATGCCTTTGCCGGTGCCGGTTTCGCCGCTGACGATCAGGCTGGAGAACGGTACGTTGGCGATTTGTTTCAGCATGGCCCGCAGCTGGTTCATGGCCGGGCTGGAGCCGATCAAGCTGTCGATGCTGTATTGATGGTTCTGCGAAGCGGTTTGCTGCTCCAGGCGGCGTTGGGCGCGGGCGCTGCGGGCGGCGCCTTCCACTAACAGATTCAAGCGGTCCAGCGAGCAGGGTTTTTCGATAAAGTCGTAAGCGCCCAGGCGCACCGCGCGCACCGAATCGGCGACGCTGCCGTAGCCGGTCAGAAACACCCATTCGCTGCTGCCGATTTCCGGTTTGAGTTTCTCCAGCAAATCCAGGGCGTTGCCGTCCGGCAGGTTCATGTCCGATAACACCACCAGCGGGTCCAGCGCTTGTCCGCTGAGAAACTGTTCGGCTTGTTGCAGGGAATGGGCAATACTGACTTCCCAGCCACCCTTGCTAAAGTAACGCGCCAATTCGGAGGCTAACAGGGCTTCATCTTCAATAATTAACAGGGTATTGGTCATCATGGTTATGGCTGGTTTGCGAGTTACGGCATTGTATGCGATTGACGGGTATTCGCCGGCGCATTGCTGGAATTTGTGCGGGTGTGTCGTTTCAAGTCAAAGGTAAGCTCAGGCTGACCCGGCCGTGGCCGGCGGCATCGTTGTCCAGTTTGAGCTGGCCGCCCAGATCTTTGGCGAAGCGCTGCACCATCACCAGCCCCAAGCCACTGCCTTTTTCCTTCAAGCTGACAAACGGACGAATGCCTTGCCGCAAGAAGGCCTCATCGAAGCCGTCGCCGCTATCAATTACCGTCAGCGACAGGCGCTGGGCGTCTTGGGCAATATGCACCGCTACGCTACCGTTGCGGGTGCCGATGGCCTGCACAGCGTTTTGCAGCAAATTTAACAGGGCTTGGCGGAATTCGATTTCCGGCAGCATCAAGGAACTGTCGGCTTTGCCCTGCACCGTAAATTGGATTTTATCGGTGGCCTGGTATTTGAATAGCGTGATCAAGTCGTTGACGACTGCATTCACATCGGTAGGCTGGGCAATTTTATTGCCATGGCGCGCCGAGCTCAGCAGGTCGTTAAGGTGGTTGGTCAAGCGTTGCACTTCGCTATGCAATAGACCGATACGCTGGCGCAGATCGGGGTCGATGGCTTCGGACAGCAAATTTTCCAGCGCAAATTGAATAATCGCCAGCGGATTGCGCAATTCGTGGGCGGTGCTGGCGGCCATTTCGGTCAAGGCTGCCAAGCGCTCGGCTTTTGCCAGGCGCTGGCTTTGTTCGAGTAAAGCGTGACTGGTCTGCCGCACTTGCTGCTCCAGGCGATTGGTGTAATGCAGATGCTCCTGTTCCAGTTCGATCAAGTGCTCGACCAAGTGATTGTAGCGGTCGAACAAGTCTCGCAAGATCGGGTCGGCCGTTTCGCGGGTGATCGGCTGCTTCACGCCTTCCGCCAGGCCGGACAATAAATCGCGTAGCGCATCCAGCGGCTCTAACACATTGTTGCGAAAAAAATAATGGCCGATCCAAAACAGCAGCAGCGGCAAAATGACAGCCAGTTGCAGTTCCAACTGGCTGTCGTCCTCAACGCCGATCAGCATTTTCTCTTCTTCGTTGGTTTGCCGATCCAGGACTTGCCGGATCATATTCACGGAATCGATCAGCGCCTGCGGATCGCCGTTGCTGGCGGCGGCGAATTTGGCTTGCAGGGTGTTCAAATCGACCGAGACCGTGAAATCAGTGCCGTTGTTGTGGGCTTGCAGTAAATCCAGCAGTCGATCTTGTATGTCATTCAGGTGTTCGGCCGACAGGTCAGGATTGCTGCGATGCAAGGCCAATTGCGATTGCAACTCAAGCAACTCGAAGATCGTTTCTTCCAAATGGTGGCCTTTACCAATGTCGGTTTCTATGGTTTGGATGCGTTGATGATTGCGCCAGGTCAGGCGGCCGATGGCCAGCAGTTCGCCGATCACCAATATGCTCATCACGATCGTGACGAAAATGACCGGACGTAGCAAAAGTTTTAGCATATTCGAGATCTCAGGTTGTTGACGGCCAAGCGCAGCGCCAGTTTGCGGGCAGATCCTTTCAAATTTTACGCCGACTCAAGGGATGATTATCAAATGTCTTGCGTACCTGCCGCAATTGCGCCAAAACCTGTTCGATACGGTTGCCGTCGTTGGGCTTGAGTAGGGTAAAGCACTCGCTGCTGCGTACGAAGGCCGACAAAAAATCACCCATAATGCGTTGTTGGGTTTTGTATTCGGCCAGCGCAGCCCGCTTTAAATCAATTTGCGCGGGCGATAGATTGACGCAAGCCCGGCTATGGCCGCGCAGCGGCAAGTCAGCGGGCAATACCAGCGGTTGATCGCTCCAGTCCTGCGCAATGCCCCAATTGGAACCGGTCGGCCAGCCGTGTTGCCAATGAATCAGATAGGCCAGTAATTTGGGTTGTGGGTGTGGTGTCGGGGTTTCCAATAGCCATTGATGGACGGCCAGCAGCGTAAACATACCCAAGCCGGCATGGTCGGAATCGTTTTCCATCACATCCGGGAAGGCGATGATCGTGGGTTTGGTATCGCGCAGAATGGCTACCAGCTCGTTGAGTAGATCCTGGCCGTCTTGGGCAAGTCCCCGATCTTCCGCTTCCCGGTAGGGAACGTGGTCAAAGCCGGTATATTCCGAGCGCATCGGCTGGTTGCGCCGCCAATGCGAGATCAACGCCGAGTAGATACTGCCATCCGAGAAGCCGAGTAAATCCAGATGGATAAAGCCATTGCCGAGCAGCTGAGCCGCGCGCCGCGACTCTTCCAGCCGCTTTTCGCCAAAGTCCAGATAATCCGCTGTAGACGGGTTGCGTTTACCGCTATCCAACATCACCGCGCCGACGTAAGCATCGCCGGCGGTGACGACCGAGCTGCGCACTGTGCCGCCGTTTTGCAATACTTGTTGAATCAGGCCGGCAGCACTCAAACTTTCATCGTCGGGATGCGGGGCCAGCACCAGCAGGCGTTCGCCCTTGCCAATTGCCAAAGATTGTTCCGCTACGCTAATGTCCGGAGTAAGCAGTAACAGCAGACAAATGCTTAGATGCTTTAAAGAGGGGGGCATGGGAACTCCTAAAGTTTTGCCTAGAACTCAAAATGCGCTCTGACGCCATAGACATCCACCGGCCCGCGGTCCGCGTTATAAGCCGGATTGGCGATGTGCTGGTAATCCAGCGTCATCCAGGCCGAAGGAAGCAAGCGCAATTTGTAATAAATGTCCACCACTTGCTCGGGCCGGTAACGCAGATTGCCGTCACCGATAAAACCGTCCACGCCGCCCAGGCGCAAATACTCGGCATGTCCGGCGGAAATCCAGCTGCAAGCGTAAGCGACTCCGAGAGCATCGTAATGCCGGCCCCAACTGTCGCCGCCGATTAAGCTGCCGAAGGATAGCGAGCGATCCGCCGAGGTATAGGAATACACTTCGGTTTTGCCGTCGCTGACCATGCCGCGTAAAAACACGCCGACGCCGTCGATTAACTGTTGTTCCAGATTAATGCCTATGCCGGTTTTGATGTTGGCTTTGCGCACCCAGCACAGATCCGGGGCGCTACTGTTCGTAGAGTCGTAATTGAAGCTTGTGCAATTGGCGGCGTTTTGCGCCGAGTTGGCTTGGTAGGCAGCGATGGCCTCGTCCCAACGACCCATCCGTTCCCGGTTCCGGTAGGCTAACAGCCTGACCGCACCCGGTTGTTTAAATAGGCTGTGGCGATGCTCGATTTCCATTTGATCGCCGTAATATTTGAACATCCGAAAATCCAGCGGCAAGTCGTTCGGATTTTGTGGCGTGGCGAAGCGGCCCAATCGGAAGGTCCAGTCGTCGAAATAATATTCGGCCGCCAAACCGACGCTGTAGCCGCGGGCGTCGGCGGCAAAATCGTATGCGGCATTGGTCAGAAACGCCATGTTCAGAAACTGCTGGCGTAAATCGGCGGCGTAGCTGTTTTTATCGAAAATATCCAGGATACTGAGATTGCCGCCGGTGATCACCAAGCGCCGGCTGTCGGCATTGCCCGCCAATTGCAGTGGGCCAGAGCTGACCGCATGGTTGTCGCCGCCCAGATTAAAGGTTTGTTTTAAGTAAAAGCGCGATTTATACCAAGTTGCGCTGACCGAGCCTGACTTTTGCAACTCAAAGTTTTGGATGCTGCCGCCCAGGCCTTTCAAGTCCGACAAGGGCAGTTCGGAAATCATTTCCGGCGCCAGATAGATTTCGCCGCCTTGCCAGGCCTTTAAGCCAAAGTAGGCCGTGACGGTGCCGGTGAAACTGCGTTCGGCGTTCGGCAGCAGCGAGTGCGGCGTACCGTTGAGGTTGGTGTATTGGGCAGGGAAGGCCGGTTTCCAGCTGGATATGTAAGTGGCCTGGCCATAGGCATTCCAGTGTTCGTCGACCATATCGTGCAGGTCGTGGTCGGCCAGCAGCTGCATAAACGAAAAGTTTCCGTCGTCGGCAGCAGGCTGTAATTCCTCGGCATCCGCGTTGGCAAAATAAAGCGTTAGTGCCAGCAGTGTGCCGTAGAAAAATGCCGGGAGAGATCGATGGCTCATGGGGTTCAGCCCAAATCCTTATCCCGTTCGCCGCTGCTGACGCGGCCGCCTTCCAGCACGTCCAGAATATACACCTTGCCGTCGCCATGATGCCCGCTATGGGCCGTGCGCATGATAGTCTCGAAAATAATCTCCACTAAGTCGTCGGGTGCGAAGATCTCTAGGCGTTTTTTCAAGAGAAACGGCTTGTAATCTTGGCTGTGCTCGGTCCGCTCGCGGCCGAAGCCTTCGCAATCCATGATCGACATTCCCGGAAAACCCGGTATTTCCAGTAATGCCATCGTGATCTGGCTGAGCTTGTGCGGCTGCACGTAGGCGCGAATTTCTTTCATAGTAGTCCCCTAAAGCTCGTCAGGCTCGGCAAAATAACGATACAAAGCGGGTAGCAAGGTTAAGGTTAAAATCGTGGCGGTGATCAAGCCGCCGATGATGACGATAGCAAACGGTTTGGCTGTTTCCGAACCGACGCTGGTGGACAGTGCAGCCGGAAATAAACCCAGCATCGCCATTAAGGCTGTCATCACTACGGGCCGTAAGCGGCTCACGGAGCCGTTGACGATGGCATCATGCAATTTTTGGCCGTCCCGGCGCAATTTGTTCAATTGAGAGACCAAAATCACGCCGTTCTGTACCGCAATCCCAAATAAGGCAATAAAGCCGACCGCGGCCGATACGCTCAAATTAATGCCGGTTGCTAATAAAATCAGTAAGCCACCTATCATCGCAAACGGCACGTTCATCACGATCAACAAGGCATTTTTAACCGACATGAACGCCCAGAACAGCAACACGAAAATGAGTCCCAAACTGATAGGTACGATGATGGCCAAACGTTTCATCGCTCGTTGTTGGTTTTCAAACTGGCCGCTCCAAACGATGTGATAGCCGGGCGGCAAATCGACTTGCGCAGCGACTTTTTGTTGGGCCTCGGCCACGAAGCTGCCTTGATCGCGGTCGATTAGGTTACATTTGATGGCAATTCGCCGCATATTGTCTTCGCGGCTGATACGGGACGCACCTTGGTTGATTTTGATGGTGGCCAGCTCGGAGAGCGGAATGCGTTGGCCGGTTGGGGTTTGCACCGTCAAACTTTCCAGATTGGCCACCGAATTGCGGGCGCTGTCCTCGTAACGCAAGGTGATGTCGAACCGGCGTTCGCCTTCCAAAAACTGCGACGCCGCCTTGCCGCCCATGCCGATTTCCATCACCCGCTCCACATCGGCGACATTGATGCCGTAACGCGATACCTTAGCGCGGTCGATGTCCACGATCACTTGCGCCAAGCCGGCCTGCTGCTCGGCCGCGACATCGGTGGCCCCCTGTATGCCGGCCAGGATATGCGTGACTTGATCGGCTCTGTCCTGCAAGGTTTGCAAATCGCTACCAAAGATTTTGATGGCGATTTCGCCCTTCACGCCGGAAATGGCTTCTTCGACGTTATCCTGAATCACCTGGGAAAAGTTGGTGAGTATCCCCGGAAAAATAGCCAGCGCCTTGTCCATGGCTTGTACCAGATCGTCTTTACGCTGATACCGCCAGGTATCCTTGGGTTTCAGGTCTATCAATACCTCCAGGTTGTTAAAGCCTTTGGGGTCGGTGCCGTCTTCCGGGCGGCCCAGCTGGGTGATGACGGTTTTGGCTTCCGAAAACGTTTCCAGGGTTTCCCGCACCTGCCGCTCCAGTTGTTTGGCCGTAGTCAGTGACACCGGGGTTGGTAGGGTGATAGTCAGCCAGATATTACCCTCGTCGAGTTTGGGCATAAACTCGGTGCCGATCAGTTTCACCGACATGAAGCTCAACAGCAGTGCGCTTATCGCAGTGATAAACACCGCGCGCGCGTGGCTTAACACCCATTCCAGCGCCCGCCGGTAATGATGTTCCATCGCATGTACCAGCGGATTGTGTTGCTCGGCCAGCTTCGGGCCCAGCAAATAGGTCAGCATGGCCGGCATAAAAGTCAGGCTGAACAACATGGACGCCACCAGCGCAAAACTCAGGGTGTAGGCCATCGGCGAAAAGATTTTGGCTTCCACGCGCTGGAAGGTAAAAATCGGCAAAAAGGCGATGATGATAATGGCTTTGGAAAACAGAATGGGCCGGCCCATTTCTTTGGCGGTGGTCAGCAGCGATTGCCGCAGATGCCGCATATCGGCATTGCGCTGTAAATCCAGCGTAACCTGTACCATCACGGCTTCGACCAACACCACCGCGCCGTCGACGATGATGCCGAAGTCGATGGCGCCCAACGAAATTAGATTGGCGGAAATGCCGCCGAGGTCCACCAGGATGAAGGCGAATAGCAGGGAAAGCGGAATAATCAGCGTAACCAGCAAGGCCGCGACAAAGCGCCGTAAAAATACCAGCAGGATAATCAGGATCAACACCGCGCCTTCTATCATATTGTGTTCGACGGTATGGATGGTATGGCCCACCAGTTCGGTCCTGTCGTAGAACGGGGTGATTTTTACGCCGGGGGGTAAACCAAACTCATTGAGTTCCTGGATTTTCTGTTTCACACCATTCAGGACATTGACTGCATCCCGGCCCTTGATCAACAGTACGATGCCCTCGACCACATCGTCGCGCTGGTTCATGCCCACCATGCCGTTACGCGGCTGCGGCCCGACGCTGATGTCCGCGACGTCTTTGATGCGCACCGGTACGCCGTCGTTGGTGGTGATGACGATTTCGCCGATTTCTTCCGCAGACTTTAACAAGCCGGTGCCGCGCACCACCAAGGCTTCGTCGCCGTGTTCGATATAGCCGCCGCCGGTGTTGGTATTGTTGGCGGCAATCGCCTGAAACACCTGATTGAGGTCGATGCGATAATTTTTTAAGCGGTCCGGCTTGGCGGCGACTTTATATTCTTTCACGCCGCCGCCGAATCCAACCACGTCGGCGACACCTTGCACCGAGCGCAAGCGCGGTTCGATAATCCAATCCTGTAACGCACGCTGCTCGACCAAGGGTAAATTTTTGGCGTCGATCACGTAGCGCAAAATTTCGCCGACGCCGGTGGACAAGGGGCCCAGTTGCGGCTTGGTATCGTCGGGAATGTCCGCATATTGCAGCCGTTCCAGGACTTGCTGGCGCGAGAAATAGTCCTCGGCGGCATCGTCGAAAGTCAGCGTTACCACCGACAGACCGAAGATGGATACCGAGCGCATATTCAGCAGATGCGGCAGGCCGTTCATTTCCCGCTCGATGGGCAGCGAAATCTGTTTTTCCACTTCTTCCGGGGCCTGGCCGGGAAACTGGGTGACGACCTGCACAAAGACGTTTTGTACGTCAGGAAAGGCTTGTACCGGCAGATTTTCGAACGCGATGATGCCGGAGACGGCAATCGCCAGCGTGGCGCCGATGACCATCAGCCGTTGTTGCAAACAAAACGCGATAAGGCGCTCGATCATGTGATTGTCCCGGTTATGGCGCTAGGGCTGGTGAGTACTTTCGGTTTCGACTTCTTCTTCGGCGCGCAGCATCAACGCTCCTTCTGTCACCAACAGTTCGTTGGCGTCCAGGCCTTGCGTGATGACCGCCCGGTCTTTCAAACGCAAGCCAATCTCGACCCGGCGCTGCCGGTAGCGGTTGTCGTCTAAAGCGGTGAATACATAATCGGCGTCGCCTTCGGTAAACACGGCTGTCAATGGAATCATGAATGCTTTGTCGTCCACAGCGCTTTCCACGCTGATGGTGGCATACATACCCGGTAGCAGGCGGTTATCCGGATTGTCTAATTTGCATCTGACTTGCACGGTGCGGGTGGTTTCGTCGAGTACTTGGCCAATGTATTGCACCGTCGCCGGAAAGGTCTCGCCGGGGTAGGCGGGTACCGACACTGCGACTTGCTGCCCCAATTTGATTTTGCCGATGTTGACTTCAAACACCTCCATCAGCACAGTCAGGTGTTTGAGATCGGAAACGACAAACAAAGGCGTATCCAAATCCGGCCGTACTTCCATGCCCGGATTGACGTTGCGTTCCACGACGATGCCTGGAAGCGTGGCCCGCAGCGCGAAGCGGCCGTCGGCTTGGCGGGCGGACAAGTGCAAGTTTTTCAAGCAGTCGGTAGCGCGTTGCAGGTCGCTACGGGCGCTGCTCAAATCGCTCTGCGCTTGTTCCAGTTCCTTGCGAGAAATGGCTTTGCCGGCGTACAGCTCCTGTTGCCGATTGAAAGCATGGCTTGAAAGGGTGACTGCTGCTTGTGCCTTGGCGAAATCGGCTTCCGCGTCGGCGACATCCGGACTGTCGAGTTCCAATAAGGTCGAACCGGTTTGTACCGAGGCGCCCAAAGCAATCGGCGTGGCGACTACCCGGCCGGAGACCGGCGAGCTGATACGCGAGGTCAGGCTTTCGTCATACACGATTTTGCCGGCCAAAGGTTCCAGCAAAGGATGTTGCGACAGGGTCAAATGCGCGGTTTTGACGTAGGCTTTTTTCGGCGAGTCGGGTGCCAGGGTGACTTCGCCAGCCGGTGCCGCGGGTTTGGGCGGCGTGGTAGCCTTGTCGGTGGGCTCGGAACAGGCCGCCAATAGTCCGCCAGCCAACAAGCACGCGCAGAGTAAGGGGAGACGGGTAAGTGGCTGCTTAGGTGTTTTCATGTCGATGCGTGGTTAGGGCAATTGAGTGGGCGCTTGGGTGGCATGTTCAATGCCGGTTTCCTCGCCCAAGGCTTTGACCAAGTCGTAATAGGCATTGGCGCGGTTGATCATGGCCTGGCTGTAATCGCGCATCACATTTTTATAGCTGCGTTGCGCTTCGATAAAATCCAGTACGCCGGTAGCGCCCTTGCTATAGGCCAGCTCGGCGCTGTTACGCACCGCCAGCGCATCGTCGAGTAAACCGCTTTGAAAACGCTGGACGATTTTGTCCGCGCTATTCCAAGTGGCTAGAGCATTGGCGACATCATTGCGAATACTCAGCTCGGTTTGCTCGACCGCCAGTTGGTTTTGGTTTAACGCGACCGCCGCCTTGTCCGATTGACCTTGATATTGATCGAATACCGGGACCGGCACACTGACGCCGACAAAAAACGAATTGAGCGCGTTATTGCTGGGATCGCGGGCGTAGCCGGCATTGACCGTCACATCCGGGTATTTCAGGCGCCTGGCCAATTCCAGTTCTCTTTCCGTCTGGGCGGCCCGTTGTTTGTCGGCCAGTAAATCCGGACGCTGTTGTAGGGCTTTGTTCATCAACTCGTCTTTGGACAGGTTTTGGCCGATGTCTTTAATGTCCGGCCATTGTTCCTTGGCTTCGAAATGCAGGCTTTCACTCGGCCAGCGCAGGATCACCGCCAAAGCGGCTTGCGCCTGTTCTACGGTAGTTTGCGCAGTATCCAGATCGGATTGCGCGCGCATCGCTTCCATTTTTACCCTTAGAAAATCGGATTCGGCTATATCGCCGCTGTTCATTCTGAGCTGGTTGGCTTTGGCAATGGTTTGGTAATGCTCGACAATTTCCTGCGCCAACCAGCGGTTCTTTTGCGCCAGCAGCAGGTCGTAGTAAGCGTCTTCGACCATGTTGGAAAAGATGCGCACCGCATCGCGAAAATCGCTTTCCGCCGCCTGAGTGGCGAAGCCGCTGCTTTGGATGCGCAGGCCGCGTTTTCCGGCGACTTCGATTAACTGGCTGAAGGAAAAATACTCCGCCGGGCCGCAGGAGACGTTGACATCGTGATTGCAGCCCGTGGCATTTGAACCCATGTTGGGCCGGTTGCTGATTTCGGAAATCTGCACGCCCAGGGTCGGATTGGGTATCGCTGCGGCAATCACCGCATCAGCGTGGGATTGGTCGATATTGTATTGCGCGGCGATTAAATCCAGGTTGCGCTGGTAAAACAGCGTCAGCGCTTCGTCCAGGGATATGGGGACGTTTTGGGCCTGAACCTGGAAAGTCAGCATAGCCCCCAGCGAGCCGAGCGCCGCGCTATGGATGAAACGTTTGGTTTGCATGATCGATCCCGGAGTTGAGCAATTGGTCTGCTTGGTAAGCACTCAAAGCAAGTAGTCTGCCAAAGCCAATGTGAGATCGACAGGCCTGGAAATTTGGCTTATTTCAACCTTATTTACCGGTGGGAATTAGGATGTTAGCGGTTCTATTGACTAGAAATGGTTTATATAAACCAATTAATGTCGGCGCGTGGCCGAAAAAATTCTAAGCCTGTATGCCGGCGCGGTCCTGAGGCACGCTAGTTGAAGCTGCGGATTGCCGGCAAGCAGGGGATACCGAAATGTCGGAGATACCATGGGGCAAGTTTTTTATCAGCCTTATTCAGCATTCCTGCTGTTTGGGGCGCCGCCGCTCAGCCCGAAAGGCCTGGGGGATAGCGTTTTCTCGAAACGGCCATCGCTAGCGACTGGTTTTGGCGATCCCCAATTTTTGCATGCGGTAACGCAGGGTGCTTGGTTTTAAATTGAGGCGTTGCGCGGCGCCATTGGGGCCTTCAATGACCCAGCGGGTTTGTTCCAGGACGCTGAGGATGTGCTCTTTAGCGATGCTATCCAGGCTGTCGCCGCCGCCTGCTGCCACGAGTTTTAGGCCGGCGTCGGCCGTCGCGGGCAACTGTTCCGGGCCGATTTCCAGCATAGGCGTATCGGTGAGGATCACGGCCCGTTCGATGATATTTTCCAGCTCGCGGATATTGCCCGGCCAGCGATAACTCTGCAAACGCTGCATCGATCTGGCACTGACGCCGGTGATTTTTTTACCGATTTTCGGCGCGAATTTAGCGATCAAAAAGTTCACCAACAGCGGAATATCTTCCAGCCGTTCCCGCAGCGGCGGCGTGGTCAGCGGAAACACATTCAGACGGTAAAACAGGTCTTCGCGGAAATTTTTTTCCGCTACTTCCGTCAGCAGATCCCTGTTCGTCGCGGTAATCACCCGCACATCCATCTTGATGGGTACTTGCCCGCCCACCCGCTCGAATTCGCGTTCTTGAATCACCCGCAACAATTTGACCTGCACATCCAACGGAATCTCACCGACTTCATCAAGGAACAGCGTGCCGCCCTCGGCCAATTCAAAGCGGCCGATGCGTTTGTTGATAGCGCCGGTGAATGCGCCTTTTTCGTGACCGAATAATTCGCTTTCAATCAAACTGGACGGCAAGGCGGCGCAATTGACTTTAATCAATGGCCGGTTTTTCCGGGGACTGGCGGCGTGAATGGCGCGGGCGATCAGTTCTTTACCGGTACCCGATTCGCCTTGGATCAATACCGAGGCGTCAGTCTGCGCGACGCGCTGGACTTGGTTTAACAAGGATTGCAGCGCCGGACTGCGGCCGATGATGTCGTCGAAATTATGCGTCGATTTAATTTCTTCCTGTAAATACAGGTTTTGCGCTTGCAGCCTGGCTTGCTCCCGTTCCATCAACACCCGTTCGGTAATGTCGATAAACATGGTGCGCATGTATTGCCGGCTGGGGTCGAGTTTGGACCACCACTGTATCCAAATCGGCTGATCGTTATCCCTGCGGCGCAATTCCAGCACGACGCCATCGCTATTCGTACCGTCTTCGATGGATTTTAGCGCTAGCTGCAAGCGTTGTTGCGCTTCGGGCGTGTCGGGTACGAAGGAACTGCCAATTAGACCCGGTACTTGTTCCGGCGTGATGCCCAGGATGCGCATGGCGGCCTGGTTGGCGGCCTGGAAACGGGTATCGGTGTCCTCGTGCACATAAGCAATCGGCGCTTCGTCGAACAAATCCTTATAGCGCTGTTCGCTCTGCTGCCGCAGTTCTTCTACCCGAATCCGGTTCAGCTCCGCCGCCGCCCGGGCCGCGAAAATCTTGAAGGTATAGAGCAAGCGGGGTTCTTCGGGCATTGCCCGTTCGTCGAATATCGCCAGGTGGCCGAGGATTTGGCCGTCGGCGTCTTGCAAGGGCACGCCGAGATAACTTTCTATGCCTTCTTCCTTGGGGAAGATTTTCGCCAAGTCCGACGGGTAATGGCACAACTTGCCGGCCAGCACATCGACGCAGGGGGTGCCGGCCAGTTCCCATTCCTGATTGTCTATAAATTGACCGTGCTCCCAGAAGGCCAAGGACCTTATCCGGGTTTTATCGCTGGTGAATTCGGCGATAAAGCCGTTCGCTACTCCAATGGCCGTGCACAGACTACGCACCAGCGATCTTAAAAAATCCTCGCCGGTGGTTTGCACGGTGCCTTCCACCAGCGCCCGCAGTATGGCCAGTTCCGACGAGTCGACAGTTTGCATGAGTGAAATGGTCCGGTTGCTTGCACTGAATAGCATTCTAACCAGCGGCCGCCACAACACCAAGCCGCAACTATTCGCGGCAGCCACAACTATTGGTGGATTTTCGGCGATTGGGATACGGCTTGAATTTGCTTGGTAATTTATAAGTGTTTGTTTTTATTTGCATGTTTTATTTTAAAGCGTTTTGGCATGCCGCTTGCCATTAGTTAAGCGTCTGCCGGGAAATCGGTGGACTCTACTAAATCACTTAACGACTAGGAAAAGACTGATGAAAAACGTAAACACTGTTGTATCGACCGCCATGGCTTCTTTGATTGTATTAGGGGCATCAGGTTTGGCATCGGCAGCTTTTGCCGCCGACAAAAAAGATATGGAGAAATGTTACGGCGTAGCCAAAGCCGGCAAAAACGACTGCAAAACGCTGTCTAATGCCTGTGCCGGACATTCCACCGCCGATAATCAAAAAGATGCCTTTATCGCCGTGCCTGCCGGCACTTGCGAGCGCATCGTCGGCGGTAGCATGGAAGCGCCCGCGGACATGAAATAACGGCACAGGCGCCGGTTACTAGGCCGCGCGAACCATTAAAGAGCGCAGTCATGCCGGCAGCGATTGCCGGCATCCCGCTCACAAGGTTCTGCGCTGTTTAGACGACACCCTTTCACCATTAAATCGAGTACCACATGACTCTCACGAAGCCACTCGCTAAACAGGTATCAGTGAGTTCGGCGATTCCGGCGCAAGCCGGAATCGGCCTTCGCTCTCAGCATCACCGGGATGCCCTAAACCAACCCATTCGGCCTGCGTGGTTGGAAGTCCATAGCGAAAACTACTTTGGCAACGGCGGTATTCCGTTACGCGACTTGGAAGCCATCCGAGCCGATTATCCGATCAGCTTGCATGGGGTTGGCATGTCGCTGGGGTCCGTCGATGCGTTGAATCGGCAACACTTACGGCAACTGCGCGATCTGATTCAGCGGATCGAACCGGGGCTGGTGTCCGAGCATTTAAGCTGGAGTGCCTTTGGCGGCAGGTACATGAACGATCTGCTGCCTTTACCCTATACCGATGAGACGTTGGCCCATTTAGCTGCGCGCATCTCGCAGGCACAAGATTATTTAGGCAGACCGCTGTTGATCGAGAATCCTTCCAGTTATTTGGAATACGGCTTTTCCAGCTATACGGAAAGCGAATTTCTCAACGAACTTACCCGGCGTTGCGGCTGCGGGATTTTGTTGGACGTGAACAACCTTTACGTCTCTTGCGTAAATCACGGCTGGCAGGCGCTGGCGTATTTAAACGACATAGCCGCAGACAAGGTTGGCGAAATTCATCTGGCCGGGCATGCCGTCAATCAATTCGGCGAGCAGAGCATTCTGATCGACACCCATAACGCGCCGGTCAGCGATGCGGTCTGGCAACTCTATCAAACAGCCATACAGAGTTTCGGTTGCCGTCCGACCTTGATCGAATGGGATGCCGATCTGCCGCCCTGGCCGGTGTTGGTGGCGGAAGCCGCAAAAGCCGACAGGGTTATGGAGCAGGTTTATGCACAGGCTGCGTGAGTTACAGCGGGATTTTTCCCGCTTTGTGTTGCAAGAATCCCAGCAACTGCCGGTGGGCGTTAAGTCGAAGGGCCTGAGTGCCGAGCAACGCCTGGCCATTTATCGAAATAATACCCTGCTTGGTTTAACGGCGGCATTACGCGACAGCTATCCGGTCGTGAACCGTCTGGTCGGCGAGGGCTTTTTTGCCGGGCTGGCCGCCGCTTACATCCAAAGCTATCCGCCGCATTCTGCCTGTCTGCTCGAATACGGCGCGCACTTTTCCGAGCTGATAAGCGGGTTTGCCAAGGCGCAAAGTTTGGCGTATTTAGCCGATGTCGCCAAGCTGGAGTGGCTGTGGCACGAAGCCTACCACGCTGCCGATGCGCCGATACTGTCCGCTACAGCGTTGGCGCAGATCGATCCCGCTGCCTACGGCCGCTTGGTTTTCAGGCTGCATCCCAGCGCACGCTTCATCGCCTCGGAGTATCCAATAGCCCGGATCTGGGCCAATAACCAGGCCGATGACGCCGGCCGGGAATACATCGATTTGCGTAACGGAGCTTGTTGCTTGTTGCTGTACCGTCTGGATCGACAGGTGGAAATCGATAGTCTGGATCAAGCGGAATATCAATTGCTACGGTTGTTGGCTGTTGGCACGACGCTAAGCCGAACAGTCGAGACCGTGCTCACTGATCACCCCGATGCAAATGTGCCTATCCTGCTGCAACACTGCTTGCTTAAAGGCCTGTTAACCGATTTTTATCTCGCGGATGTCTAACACATGCATACACACATCATTGCCAAATTATTAGCGCCGTTTTATCGGCCGCAAAGCTGGGGCCGTCGCTGCGGCCTGTTACTGGGCAGTTTGACTCCGTTGAGCAGTTTGCTGCTGCGCTGCTGGGTTGCTTATGCGTTCTGGATTTCTGGATTGCTGAAACTCCAAAGCTGGGACAGCACCTTATATCTCTTCGAAAACGAATACGCCGTGCCGCTATTGCCCGCCGGGTTGGCAGCGGTGCTGGCGACCGCAGTCGAACTTATCGGTCCGGCCTTATCGGCCCTGGGTCTTTGCGGGCGCGCCGCGGCAATAGTGCTGTTTTTATTCAATATCGTCGCGGTGATTTCCTACCCGGATTTGGGTAGCGCCGGCATTGAGCAACATAAACAATGGGGTGTCATGTTGTTGATCTGTTGCTTGCAGGGTCCGGGCAAACTGTCGCTTGATGAATTAATCTGCCGCTACTTGTTCCCAGTGAATGTTGGCGCAGTCAGGTCGGCATTAAAACGGGAGAATGCATGAACGTCCCGAACGGCGGAGCGCCGCTATCGGGGCAAACCGCGTTGGTGGTTCGCGGCGACTGCGGCATCGGCGCGGTGGCGGCGGAGGCGTTTGCCGCTGCCGGTGCCAAGGTGTTGCTCAATTATCCGCACGAAAGTGCGGCAGCGGACCGCATCGCCCAGCGGATTAGGGTTAAGCAGGGACAAGCCATGATATTTCAGGCGGATGTTAGCCGGGAGAGCCAGATTAGCAGTATGTTCGATGTACTCGCCGCCTATTGGGGCCGCTTGAATGTGCTGGTGACGAATGCCGATCTGGCGCTTGCTGTGCCGACTGGTGGTATAGATCAGGAGCAATGGCGGGAAATGTTGCGGCAAAATCTGGTCGAGCAATTTTTATGCGTCAGACAGGCGCTGAAAGAGTTTGCCGAACGGGGCGGGCAAACCGCTACCGCCGCGGCACCGAGCAACATCATCTGCGTATCCACTTTCCTGCGCGGCCCAAGCGATAACGAGCAACCCTACTATGCAGTCTGTAAGGCCGACATGGCCGGATTATGCAAGGCTTGGGTTTCTGCGCATGGCCAAGAAAATGCGGACAAATCAGTAGGTTTGCCGACCGCGAAACGCTTTATTGAAATTTGGAACGGCCTGCCGGCGTCGGACTCGGTCGCGCTGTTATCACCCGATCCGGAGCAAATAGTAAAAACCGCCGTCGGCTTGGCCGTGCCCGCAGCTTAAGTCCGCTGGCGAATTACCGTAATTAATAGAGCAGAGGCTCATCGAAATGAAACCCTATAAACCACCCGCTATCCCTTCCTCGGAAATCACGCCGCAAGCCCTGTTCCAGGAACGGCGAAAATTTATGCAAACGGCAGGCGGTGCCGCGCTGGCGGCCGTGTGGCCGCAGACACTATGGGCGATGGATAATTTAGGCGGGCTTGGAAAATCTAAATACAGCGTGACGGATGAACTCACACCTCGGCAGGCTGTTACCGAATACAACAACTTTTATGAGTTCGGCACCAGCAAAGATCAGCCGGCCATCAATGCCGGTAGCCTGCAAACCCGGCCTTGGACTATTACGGTAGAAGGCGAAGTGAAAAAATCCAAGGTATTTGATATTGACGAGTTACTGAAAATGGCGGAGTTGGAAGAGCGGGTTTATCGCCTGCGCTGTGTAGAAGCCTGGTCGATGGTAGTGCCTTGGCTCGGCTATTCGCTGGCGGAATTGCTCAAGCGGGTGGAACCGACCGGCAATGCCAAGTTCGTTGAATTTGTCAGCCTGCACGATTCGGCCCAAATGCCGGGACAAAAGTCCGCGGTGCTGGATTGGCCCTACCGCGAAGGTTTGCGGATGGACGAAGCCATGCATCCTTTGACGTTGTTGACCTTTGGTTTGTACGG
The DNA here is from genome assembly GCF_002834115.1 of Methylomonas sp. Kb3. NCBI lineage: Bacteria > Pseudomonadati > Pseudomonadota > Gammaproteobacteria > Methylococcales > Methylococcaceae > Methylomonas > Methylomonas sp. Kb3. Next base: position 19,499 of record NZ_PIZT01000016.1, read on the forward strand.
GCAAGTTTTGCCCAAGCAAAACGGCGCGCCGGTCCGCATCGTCATGCCTTGGAAATACGGGTTTAAAAGTGCCAAATCCATTGTCAAAATCCGGCTGGTCGAACAGCAACCTCTGACCAGTTGGATGAAAGCCGGGCCGGGTGAATACGGCTTTTACGCCAACGTTAATCCCGAGGTCGATCATCCGCGTTGGAGCCAGGCCAAGGAGCGGCGCATCGGCGAGTTTCTGAAACGCAAAACCCTGATTTTCAACGGCTATGCCGACGAAGTGGCGGCACTGTACGCCGGCATGGACTTGCAGCGGAATTTTTAAGCCATGACCATCAAAAATCTCGACAACCGTGTACTGTTTTGGGTGAAAGCGGCCGTATTTCTGACGGCTTTGCTGCCGTTCGCCAAATTGGCCGTCGCCGCTTATGCGGATGAATTGGGCGCCAATCCCATTGAAAAAATGACCCACGTTACCGGGTATTCGGCTTTGAGTTTTTTGCTGATCACTTTGGCGGTCACGCCGCTGCGGCGTCTGTCGGGCTGCTTATGGCTGATGCGCTTGCGGCGCATGCTGGGTTTGTTTGCGTTTTTTTATGCGTCGTTGCACTTTGCTATCTACTTGGTTTTGGATCAATATTTCGATTGGCTGGCAATCGCTAAAGACATCCTGAAACGCCCTTACATTACTATCGGCTTTAGCGCATTTATGGTGCTGATTCCGCTGGCCTTGACCTCAAATGACGCCATTATCCGCCGTCTGGGCGGCAAACGCTGGCGGGCATTACATCGCTTAATTTATCCCTGCGCGATTGCCGGCGTGGTGCATTTTGGCTGGCTGGTGAAAAAAGATCTAAGCAGACCCATGATATTTGCGCTTGTACTGGCTTTGCTGCTGAGTATGCGCGTGGCTTACCGCTTGGCCGATAACCGCACTGCACATCAAAAGGCTGTTTAGTTGGCCTTGTGAGTATTTCCCTCGGGAAATCGGCCACCGGTTTCGGCTTAATGACGCCCGTATTCAGTGACAGTCATTGAAGGTTAGAAGCGTTGGGATCGGTCATTTCTTGTTTGAGGTTAGCTTATAGGCGGTGACTGCAATTTTGCGCTACGCGGATGTCCGGAATTTTAATAGCTGTGACACAATTACCCCGTTTGCTTGTTACGCCAACGCTAGCCAAAACACCTAAATACCCTGCCCGAAGTTTGTGATGTTTACGCATACTCGGACATGTCCCCACGGCCTCGGATTTAGCTAAAATCAAGCGTTGATTTAAAACCAGTTGCAGGCCGTCTTAATTTAGTTTTGATGGCGTTGTTGCAGAAACGTCAAGCACGAAGACGTCGATTAATTTTCGTTCCGCCGGTGTCAATGTGGCCTTCAGCATTTCTTCCAGTTTGGCGGCGGATTTAGGCGGCGGCAGGCCGTCTGGATGAGTCGGCAACCTTTTAAAGTTAAACCAAAAAACCAAATACAAGCCACGGCCTTCGGTTTCCGGCGAGATGGTGTAAAGCGGTATCAATTGTAGGTGGATGGCTTTCCATAATTCGCGGTGATAATCGCGTTTGATTTCGATGGGCAGGTAATAAGATCGGCCTCCATGGATGAAGGATAACTTGATGTCGGCGCGCTTCTCATTGGCTTGCAATGCTTCCGGTTCGACGGCGACTTCGTAATTCGCCAGCATCGGCTTGAGAAGATCAACCAAATAATTACGTCCAACCTCTTCGTATCTTGGATCTTCCTCGGAGTAAGGTTCTGTAGGGGCTACAGTTTCTTTGCCTTTTAAATTCCAGAAATGTTGGTAGCGGTTAGTCTCGCTGGTGTGCATTCCCTCCGCCAATTGCCGCAAACAATCCATCGCCAGCACCGAAAGATCGGCGACATTGGCCGGTTTTCGGTTGTTTAGCGTTTCGATAACTTGGGAAGCGTCGGGATGCTTATACAACGCTTCCCTGCGGCTGATTTGTTGGGTTTGTTGGGCGTCGTGGATTAGCGGGTGCCAGGCAATCAATTTTGGTTGTTCGAGTAATTCGGCCAGAACCTTTGCGGCTTCGTTTTCGGGATTTTCCGCCAAGTTGTTTATCAAATACCGAACATAATCCCGTTCTTCCATCGCTCGCGTAACCAATCCGCCTCCTCTAGGCCAAACTGGTTGACAGCGGGGTGCCAGCAACGCTAGCAGCATACCTATCGTAGTAACCCTTTCAAGGCTGAAGTAGGGTTCGTTACCATGCATCGGCAATAAGAACGAAGACAAATGATTGATACGGATAGCGTTGTCGGTCATTTCCAGTTTGATCTTCGTTTCGTAAATGCTTGGATCAATGACCAACCCCGTGGCAAGCCAATAAATACGCTGTGCTAAATCCATGCCTTTGCAAGCTAATTTTTTTTCAATTAGAGCTAACAACGAGTTTTTGTCAGCCTGAGAGATAGCCGCTTTCAATAAATATTTAAGATGGTGGATGTGATCTTTGTAGCCGCGAACCGGATATTTTTCGAGTAACGGCAATACAATGCGACGGGCTATCGGTAAGCCGTGAGCGTCAGAGTTAAAATAAGAAATGCCATGAATAAATTTAGCCTTGGCATTTAGTAAGGTTGCGATGTAATCGAAATAGGCTTTAGCAACAGAATCAGGCCGAGAATAGCATAATGATTTAAACCATTCGTCTTCGAATGTTCCTTGCGTAAAACAAAACGCAAGTGCACTATTAATTAAATCATCGTTTAAACCTTCTAAAAAACTATTATTTTCCAAATACAAACTTTCAATGCATATTAGGAACGGCCGCCTGATATAGTGATATTCATTTTTTACATCAGTCGCCAATATTTCTTCCGCTCCAGGAATATCAGTTCTATCCAATATCTTTCGCAATCCACTTTTCGCTGCCGAAATCAAAGTTTCATCATGATTTAGATACTCAGCCAATCGCTGCTCATTGGATTTTCCGCTTACACTAACTCGATGATCAAAATATTGTGAAATTTGATCATAAACAGAAGATTGAATCTTGCCAGTAGCAATGCCATCCAAATTTTTATAAAAAAAACTTAATTTTCCAGCCAATTCCCGTTCGCGTTGTTTCTGCCACTTAGCTTTTGATTCGATCCTTTTTTTCCACCATTCCGGAATCGGGCAAAACTTTAGCTCATTAAATACTTCGCTAAACTCAGGGTGCTGAAAGACCCATTCACTAATTTCTTCAAGAGTCAAGGCGCTGTCTTGGTTATAGAGTGTCGAGAATGCCTGTTTAAAATAAGAGATTTTTTTATCTGGATCGATTTCGGTCAGTGCTATGCTTAACCACCAGGCACCCAAGTTTTTCGGCGGGGCGGCATTTCGGAAGCGCACAAATATCAAAGCAATCGCATGTTCTATATTTTCCTTGCTTTCTATTCGTTTCAAGCCCTCCGAGAGCAAATTAAAAAAAACTTCAGGGTTTGTTTCCAGCCATCCCGAGATTTTTGCCTTGTATTCTTGAGGTAACTTGCATTCATCGTATTCGTCAATACCGATCGATAACCAACAATAAAGCCTTTCATCAGAAATTGACGGACCATGCAAAGTTAATCCTATTGCCAATAAATCGCCAACGACATCGAATAAGTCATCTAATGCAGCATGTATTTTCTCAGTCCCAATGCGAACAAATTCATCCAAGACGTTCGGTAATTCGTTATTACCTATTCCATGCAAAAATTCATTTTTCCAAAAATGAATGCAAGAGATTCTACTGCCGCCACCCTGCTTACCTATAAATCGAATAATATCCGCAGGTTTTATTTTTAATAAGTACAGCTTTCTTAATAAAATTGCTAATAAATCATTGCGCGAGTCTTCAATAACTTTATTGTGAATGTCTTCCGCAACGACCAATAAACTTTCATAATCATCTGGATATAGTTGACAAAAAGCGCTCAAGGCGTAGCTTCTAATGGCTTCCCAATACGTTTTGTCTCTAATAACCGCCAATAATTGAAGACTTATATTTAGTTCATTTTCCGTGTGGCATAGCCCTTGTAACAAGCAATACAGCAAATACTGCTCACCATCGCTACGTCCCAGATTGCCGAGCACCTGCTTTAGATCGCCCGCCATATCCTTTGTGCATAAGGCCGAAAATGCCGTGGTATGCCAATCGCGGTTGGGAAAACCTGTGGTTTGTGCTTCCCGAATCAATGCGCTTAATAGCCTGGATTTGGTTTGCGTCGAAAACAACTGCACATCCCCATACACCACTAAGCCCAAAGGATCGATTTCAATCAACCGGTCGCGCGCGGGCTCCGACAATACGGCCAACCAGGCCATCAAGCCGCGCAACGCAGCAACGATGCCACCGTCCACGCCGGTCGTTAACGCCAATACCCGATTGACCAATAAGCCATCCTTGATCTTGCCTGCGATGAAGTGCGCTGCGAGATACTCCGCGACGCTACGATGAACATAGCTGTATTCGTCTCGGTTCTTTCTGAACAGGCGGGTTTTTAAGGCGGTACGGGTTGCCGGGGGAAGGTTGAGATCAGTAAGGCTAACGCGACCCGGTTGAGCCGGGCCGTCATTGAAGCCGGACAAGTTTGCGAGCAGTTGAATCGCGCATAGTAAACCGGCGGTCTCGAGTAAGGTAGGAGTGTTGACGGGGGATTTTTCGGCGACCCGATGCCCTTTGTTGAGTTCCGTCGCTAGTTTTTTCGACGCTAGGCGATATACCTGTTGCTTGGTGTTCGGCCAGTCTCCTTCCCCCGCAACGGCATCAATCAACATATTCAGGGTTTGCGGGTTGTCCAGCAAACCGGTCAACCCGAAACGTTCCGCGTTTTCGATTAAATCATCTCCATCACCGACTCGGTCATCGTTGACGAGTATGGTTTTAACGTCGCCGGGATTTAAAGGGTTTAAATACAGTTGAACGATTTCTTGAGTCGGGCTGACTTTGGCTAAATCCTTGTTATCCAAATCCCCCAGCCAATCGGCTTCGCGGCAGGAAATGCGGAACCGTTTGCAACCTAATTTATTGAGTTTGCCGCGAATGGCCCCCAATGGCGTTCGCGCGTCGTCCTTGCCGGCCCGCGCTTCGTCCAGGCCGTCGATGAATAAGGTTTTCCCCCGCCATTCATCGCTATCCAAATCAATAAAGTCTCTGGCAGAAATGCAATAGCCATCGACGGTGTTGTCCGCTTCTTCTTCGAGCAGTGTGGATTTGCCGGCGCCCGGTTCTCCTAACAACACATACGCCGGTCGGTCTCTGTAGTCGGCGATAGAACGGCTTTCAGCGGGACTATCATCCGTTGTTTTTTCGGTAACGGTACGGGGAACGCGATACAGCATGAATTAATCCAGCCAATCGTCGGCAGGTTGAGACAGAAATTCCGCCAGCGGCACACCGCCCGCGCCGACCAGAATTTTTGTAGCGTGGGGATATTTTTCGGCAAACACGTTTAACCCTGCCGATACCACCGGCTTGGGCGCGCTTTTGACTTCTATCGCCGCCAGTTTCTTGCCTTTAGCCAGCACGAAATCGACTTCCTGGTTGCCTTCGCGCCAATAGTAAAGTTTGGTGTCTTCGTCGGCGGTATTGAGCAGATGCGCGCCGATGCTGCTTTCCACCAAACGTCCCCAATAACTGCGATCGGCCTGTGCCTCGGCGAAGCTGTAATCCTGTAGCGCCGACATCAGCGCTGTGTTGAACACATGCAGTTTAGGCACGGAATTGCGCTTGCGGACTTCCTGGCCGGCGTATTTATGCAGGCCAGCTAATAGTTTGGTTTCGGTCAGTAGATGCAGGTAATCGGCCAAGGTTTCGGTGTGTTTGGCTTCGATGATGCTTGCTATAATTTTGGTTAACGACAATTCCTGGCCGGAATAATGGCAACCTAGTTCGAACAACTGTTTCAGCAGCATCGGATTTTTGATGCGCACCATTTGCAGGATGTCTTTTTCGATATTGGGCTGAATCAAGCTATCGCGTACGTAGCGGCGCCAGCGCGTTTCGTCTTTTATCAGCCAGGCGCTGCCGGGATAACCGCCGAAATAAATGTATTGTTCGAGTGAGAAATCAAAGGCCTGTTGCATTTCGGCAAAGCCCCAATGACTGACGGGCAGGGTTTCATAACGTCCAGCCAGACTCTCCGACAAGCCTTTTTGCATCAACAATGGTGCGGAACCGAGCAACACCACATGCATCGGTACGCCACTGGCGCGATCAGCATCCCATAAGCCCTTGACGATGTCGGACCAATCCTCGATTTTTTGGATTTCGTCTATCGCAAATACAAAGATGTCGCCGCTGTGCGCAGTTTTCAGCCAGGCGGCAGTGCGGTTTCTCGCTTCTTGCCAATGGAAGGCGAGCCAACCCCTATCTTTCTTTTGCGGCGGGGAAATAGTCGCGGACGGATCAAAGCCGACAGGGAGTTCATCGTCCACTGAGATGTAGTAGCCTTGCGTCGGCTTGGCTGAAACAATGTCGCGGATGATGGTGGTTTTGCCGACCTGCCTTGGGCCGGCGAGTAAGTTGATAAAGTGAACTGGATCGCCGAGACGGTTTTTGAGTAGCGCTTCCTGGGGGCGGGTGTATTTCATGTTACGATACTGAGTAAATTTACTCAGTATCGTAAAGCCAGCAGCAGGTCCTTGTCTATTGTTTCGCGTCAACCTTGAGTTTTGCCGGCATAATTTAAGAAATCCCTTCAAGGCCAATGCCAACCATTTTTTCTTTTTATCGTACGCAGTCTGGTGGAGCAATGCTTCCGGCAAATGACTAACCAAGTTAATGATGTCATCGGCAATAGCCGTGGCGTCTGCTAAGTTGTCATTAACCCGGCCCTTAAATACCTTTTATCCTGAGTTTATAGAAGGGTGCGCCAAATCAGGCTTCGACCAGCTCAGCCCGAACGGAATATCGGTGATAAATAGGACCGGGTTAATAGTGACGCCATGCTGTTACTGCCGGGACATTTAAAGGGCATGGCGCTTATTCTGATTTACGGTAAGGTGCAAGTGCCGTTGCCGCCGTCTCTAATGTAGTAGTCGGTGGAAACCGTGCCATTGGCTGCCGAGATTACGTTCAAACCCGCCCCCAAAAACACGGGTACTGATTTTCGGGTGGTTCCGTTCAATTGGGTTAACGGCGTGCCATTGACAGATACGTTTAATAGGTAGCTGCCATTATCGAACAGGTTGACGAAGTACTGGGAATTACCGCTAGCCGGGTTTAAGGCACAGCCTGGGGTGACGGTGGTATAAGATTTTCTACTGGCAGCGTATTCGAGAACGCCGTCAGCGCTGAAAGTGTTAGCTGACGTATCGGGTAGATCGCAGAAGCCCGGTTGTACGGTGAAGGCGTAGGTATCAGCTGTTCTACTAGACAGGGTGACCACAACAGAGTTATTACCATCAACAAGCCAGACAGCGACATCGGGTTGCGACGCGGTAACTTTGGTCACAATTCCGCCATTGAGGGTAATCGTGGCCTTATCTTTTGACCTTGGGTTGAAGAGGCCGGTTTGAACGGTTGCCGCTTGCAGGCCGGTGGCTGGATTTACCGCACACTGAACCATAGACGAGGCAAAGGTTTTTCCGCTTGGGCCGATTTGAATAATCGTTGCAGCCTGAACCCTAGGGATTGCAGATAAGACCGAGAGAATTGCCAATAGCTGTATTGACAAGCTTTTTATCGTTTTCATATTCCAAATGCCTTTAGATTAATTAGAGCGGTCTAAATTACTATTTGGCGATGAATTGAATGTTAATTCCACATTAGGGTTAAGTTAAATTTCGCTTCGAAGCGAGTCTGCCGCATTCGCAGGGAAAGCGAAAATCAATCATACAATTTCGAAAGAAAAAATGAGGGCAATGACAGTCATCGACACCAGCCCAATGATAAAAAGCACTTCCGCCCAGCGTTCCAAACCTATGGTTGAGCGCTCCAGCCGAATCGATAAGAACGATAGCAACGCACTGATGGTGAATAGCAAACTGTCTATTGCCAACGCCTTGTCGATCACGTAACCGACCATGCCTGAAGGCTGACTTTTGACGATGCTGATGACCATAATGCAAACACCTACCATCGTGGCCGAATTGGGCAAAATGTGGTGGGAAAGGTCGTTATTGAGAGCGTGTTTCATTGAATATTTTTTAAGGACTATGGCGGCTATAGGTTTACGTGGCGATAGAAAATCCGTTTCGCCAATTCTGCAGTCAGGATGTAAAGCAATACGATCAAACTCAGCCAGCCGATAATCGCCGCCGGCAGCGGTTGAAAGCCTATGAACGGCGCCAAAGGCGTATAAGGCAATGCCGATGTCAGTGCGACGATGGTGGCGGTGGTGATCATCAAATACTTGCCCGGGCGATTGCTGAATAAGCTGTTTTGGCTGCGCACCACGAACACGATCAGCGCAGCGGAAATCACCGATTCGCAAAACCAGCCGGTGCGAAATTGCTCCACCGGCACTTGCAGCCATAACAGCACGCCGAAGGTCAGGTAATCGAACACCGAGCTGATAATGCCGAAGGTAATCATGAATTTACGGATAAAGCCTATATCCCAGCGGTGCGGTTTGCCGAGCATTTCCGGATCGACGTTGTCGGAAGCGATGGTCATTTCCGGAAAATCGGTCAGCAGATTGGTTAGCAAGATTTGCTTGGGGAGTAGCGGCAGAAAGGGCAAAAACAGCGAAGCGCCGGCCATGCTGAACATATTGCCGAAGTTGGCGCTGGTGGCCATGAACACATACTTAAGGGTGTTGGCAAAGGTCGTGCGGCCTTCGCGTATCCCCGCCAGCAATACCCGCAGATTTTTTTCCAGCAACACGATTTGCGCGGTTTGCTTGGCGACGTCGGCGGCGCTGTCCACCGAAATCCCCACATCCGCAGCATGCAGCGCCGAGACATCGTTAATGCCGTCGCCCATGTAACCGACCACGAAGCCGGCTTTCTTTAAAGCAACGATGATGCGCTCTTTCTGATTAGGTTCGATTTCGGCGAACAAATTGACCTGCGCAACCCGATGAATCAGGGCTGTTTCACTCATCCCGGCCAGATCGATACCGGTCAAAATGGCCGGGGAGTTTAAGCCCAACTGAACTGCCACGGTTTCCGCCACCAAACGGTTATCGCCGGTGATGATTTTCAAAGTCACGCCCTGTTCGCGTAACAGGCTTATCGTTTCCACGCAGTCGGCTTTCGGCGGGTCGAAGAAGGTCAAAAAACCCAGGAAGCGCAAGCCGGTTTCGTCGTTCTTGGCAAATTTTGTCTTACCGGGCATTGGTTTGTAAGCGATGCCCAGGGTCCTAAAACCCTGGCCGCTATATTCCCGGTAGCGTTGCTGAATGGCATCGTAAACGCCGTCGATTGCCTGCAGCTCGCCGTTGGCGTTTTCCACCGTGTCGCAAATTTCCAGGATATTGTTCAACGCACCTTTGCAGATCATCAAGGTTTCGCCTTGATCTTGTACCAGCATGCTGAGCCGCTTGCGATGGAAGTCGTAAGGGATTTCGTCGAGTTTGCCGTTTTCGGCGACAGCATAAGTTTTGAATTGGCGGATGGCCTGATCGATGGGATTGTTGAAGCCGGTTTCGAATATGGAATTAAGATAAGCGTAGCGCGCCACTTTATCACTGGTCTGGCCGCCAATATCCAGTGTGTCTTTCAGTTGCACCGTGCCCTCGGTCAGCGTGCCGGTCTTGTCGGAACACAACACGTTCATGCTGCCGAAGTTTTCAATGGCGGCCAGTTGTTTAACGATGACCTTTTGCTCGGCCATGCGTTTGGCGCCGTGCGCCAGATTGATGCTGATCACCGCCGGTAACAGCTGCGGCGTCAAGCCGACCGCCAGGGCCAGCGCGAACAGAAACGAGTCCATGATCGGTTTGTCCAGATAGACGTTGATTGCAAAGATCATGATGACCAGGATCAACGTGACTTCCATCAGTAGATAGCCGAAGCGGCGCACGCCGTGCTCGAATTCGGTTTCCGGCGCTTTCAGTTTGATGCGTTCGGAGAGTTTGCCAAATTCGCTGCCGGAACCGGTCGCGACCGCCAGGGCCGTGGTGCTGCCGCTTTGTACGTGCGAGCCCATCCACAGGCAGTTTTGGCGTTGGCTGAGACCGGTGTTGATCGGTAATTCGGTAACGTATTTTTCCGCGGGGTAGCTTTCGCCGGTGAGAATGGCTTCGTCGACGAACAAGTTGTCGGAACTTAGCAGCCGACAATCGGCCGGAATCACGTCGCCAGCCCGCAACTGCACGATGTCGCCGGGGACGATTTGTTCGGCGGGCAATTCTTGGAAAGTGCCGTCACGCAACACGGCGACCCGGATTTGCACCATCGCCAGTAAGTTGCTGACCGCGTCGGCGGCGCCTTTTTCCTGCCAAAAGCCCAACAGCGCGCTCATCAGAATAATGCTCAGGATGATCAGCGCATCGAGTTTGTCGTGTAGGTAAAAGGACAGGCCGGTGGCAAACAGCAGGATCAGAATAATCGAACTTTTGAATTGCCCGAAAAATAAGCTGATAGTGCTGGGCGGTTTGTGATTCTGTAAACGGTTATCGCCATACTGTTTTAGCCGCGATACGGATTCCTGCCGGGTCAGACCGTGTTCATCGGCTTGCAACTGCTGGAATAGTGCCTGGATCGGGTGATGCCAAAATGCTTTTACTTGTTTGGGGATAGCTTTGATGGGCATCTGCGACCTCGATAATTGTTGGAGCGGCGCTGGTGTTTAAAGCCCGCTGCTTAAAAATTAACAAACACCGACGCCATCCCCAAATGCCGCATCGTCGCCGCGCTGTGATTGGCGTTATCGAGATATTGGTTCATATAGCCCAGTTCGGTTCTAACGTTTTTGTTGAAGCTCCAGCCGAAGCCGGCAAACGCCCGATTTTGATCAAATCCGGACTTGCCGCCGAAGGTGGTGGAATTGACCCGGTAAAAGGCTTCATCCCAAGCAATCAGGCTAAAGCGCGGTTCGAACTCAAGCGGATGCATGAATTTGATCATTTGCCGGGGACGTTCGCGTAATTGGCTGCCATTTAAAAAGTTGGTTTCCCACATGGTCCGGAAGGTAAAAGTGCCGATCTCCGTGGGCAATACATACCGAAATGCCGGCCAAATATCCTGTTGCGAGACATAAGATTTACCGATGTTTTGAGTCGGTAGCCAAGTGTAACCGGCCCAGATTGTGGCGCGGTCGCTCAGGGAATAACCCACAGCGGTGCGGGCCATGCCTTGGTACCAATGGCCCCAATCGCCATCGAAGCGCGATTGGCCCTCTACCCAGACCCGGCCGTTTTTCAAGCTCGGATCGATAAAGCTCATGCTGCCTTCGGCCACGGCTTGTAACCAGGCACCGGAGTCTTCAAGTAATTCAGTAGCGTTTACAGCGGTCGAAATAGCCAGTAGCGAGCATACGCAGCAGGAATACCATAATGTTCGCGATAGTGTGTGCATGACGATTCTCCAAAATTTAAGCAAAAGCGTCTGTATCTCCCGGTGTTATCGGGAGAGGAACGGGCTTTTGGCGGGGTTGTTAAGGTGTGGTGCCGAGGACGGCTGGGGCGTCACGCGACTGCTGTTGCCGTCGCGTGCGCCTGAGCCGGGTCAGAGTGCAATTTTGCGCCGCGCCGCGAGATGGTGGTCGGAATAGCTTTCGTGATCGTCCAAGCCGACAATTTGGCAACGGCCGCCGGCTTGGTTGTAATCTTCGGCAAAATGGTGGATGAATTCCATGACCGTATGGTCGATTAAATTGGCTTCGGTCAAATCAAAAAATACGGTTTTGCGTTGCGGAAAATCGGCCAGCAAGCTTTTCAAGGTGATGAAGTTGGAAAACACCGCCGCGCCGGATACCGCAATGTGATGGGTATCGGCATCGGTTTGACGCACATGAAAAGCCATCGAAAAGGCGTTGCGCAGCTTGAGGCCACGGCTGACATGTATTGCCAGTTCCACGGCGATGCCGATCGCCACGCCAACCAGCAAGTCGGTCGCCAACACACCGAGAATCGTGATGACGAAGACGGCAAAATTATCCACACCGACGGCCAGGGGTTTCGCAAATTCTTTGGGTGAGGCCAAGCGAAAACCGGTGAACACTAACAGTGCGGCCAGAGCCGACAACGGGATTTCGTGAATCAGTTTGGGAAACAGCGCCACGAAGATCAGCAGAAATAAGCCATGAAAGAAGTTGGCCCAGCCGGTTTTTGCGCCGTTATTGATGTTGGCGGAGCTACGGACGATCTCGGCAATCATCGGCAAACCGCCGCACATGCCGGCAATCACATTGCCGATACCGACTGCGGTTAAATCGCGATTCAGGTTGGAACTGCGCTTATACGGGTCCAGTTTGTCCACGGCCGAGGCGCTTAACAGGCTTTCCAAACTGCCCACCAGCCAGATGGTTAACACCGCAAGCCAAAATTCGCCGGTGGTGATTTTGGAAAAGTCGGGCAGATAAAATCCGGCCAGAAAATGTTCCGGTACCGCTACCAAAAATGACGGGCCGACGCTGAATTCATGGTGCGGCAGAATCGCGGCATCCGGCAAAAACAGGTATTGGTGGATATGGTCCAAATCAAAATACTGACCCAAGGCCAAGCCGAGTAATACCACCAGCAGCGGGGCGGGGATCATTTTTAAAGTGGGATGTTTGATCACTGACCAAAGTATCAACAGCAACAAGCCAAGCAAGCCGATCAGCGACACTTCCGGATTCATGTCCATCAGCGAGTGCGGGATTTCGGCGATGGTCCCCAACAGGCTTTTCGCTTCCGGTTTAACCCCCAGCAAGGTATGAATCTGCTTAGCCATGATGATGATGCCGATGGCTGCCAGCATGCCGTGTACCACGGATGAGGGGAAAAAGGCACTGAGCTTGCCGGCCTTAAACACGCCCAGCAGCACTTGCAACACGCTGGCGATGACAATGGCGGCCAGCGTGTAGCGATAACCGGCCATCGCATCGCCTTGTCCCAAGGATTGTACGGCATCAACGATCACCACGATCAAACCGGCCGCCGGACCGTTGATCGTGACATACGAGCCATTGATTCGGGAAACCACCACGCCGCCGATAATCGCGGTGATGATGCCGGACATGGGCGGAAAGCCTGACGCCATGGCGATACCCAGGCACAAAGGCAGGGCAATCAAAAATACTAAAAACCCGGATAGCAGATCGCTACGCCAGTTTTCGATTAAACCGGGGAGCCCGGATTTAGGCAAGGTGGCCGAAGAGGATGTGGTCATGGTCTTTCTCAAGTAGCCTAGGAAAACCAAAGTGCAGCGAGAAACATGCCAGTTTTGCATGAACTGCGTCAGTGCAGAAATATCAAGGGTTGTGGACGTGCTTGCCCGGAAAATGGTTGTCGATTTGATTGATTGGCCTGGTTGATTCGTCAGCTTCAACCAATTGGGTGGTTTATTTGCACCGATGGGGCTTGGCTTGGGGTTTAAGTAATAGTCTGGAAGCGTTGGTGTCCCGGTGTTTAGGGATTTGGCACGCACTATGCTGTGTTAAGCATAAGAGGCTGTTTGCCTCAACTTCTGTTTGACTAGCGAGGTTTAAGTTACAGATGTCTGCTTCTGCCCATCACAATGTTCACAAAGCTGCGTTCGATCTCAATGCGGCTATCGACCACATCGCCCATTGGCTGCCCAGCCAGGGGCCTATTAAGGATTTTATTCACCACAACACCTTGCATGCCGTGCAGGACTATCCGTTTCACGAAGGGGTGGCGGTGGCGGCGCAGGTATATGGCGCGAAAAGCTATTTGCCTTTGGCCGATTATCTGAAACGCTATGACGAAGGCCGGATCAGCGATCAAGCGCTGGAATGGGCGATTGCTCAGGCCAATTGCAGCGTCTATCAAGAGCAGTCTTTGCGGTCGTCTTTGTTTGAGCCGGATGATCATAGCCATTACCCGCCGCAGTCGTTGGCTAACCACGGTATCCGCACTGCTTGGCTCAATCATCTGGAAATCGACTTGAACGGGATGGTGCATCCGGTGATGTTCAGATTGTTAAGTAATTTTCTTGATCAGGGCATAAGCCGTTGGGCCATGCCGAAGCCGGACGAGCGGTTTTGGGATTGCGTGTTACGTTTGGTGCAAAACAGCCTATTGCCCTTGTATCCGTTCCATCAGCCGGTGGTGCGGCAAATGCTGGACGCCGGTCCGGATCGGGTGATTTTGAATTGCCTGGGCAAAATCGTCGGCGATGAAACCTTGTACGGGCAATATCTATTGGAAGTGTTGCTGGCACATCCCGGTTGGTCCGGGATGGTGCGGATAATCGAAACCCAGCCGAATGTGTTGTTGGCGCCACGGGCTATTTCGCTGAAAGAATTGTTAGCGGTGGAGCTGGCGTGCGAGTTGGCGTTTATCGATAAAAAGCACGGACATCGGTTTTTACAGATCGCCCAGCTACCGAATTTACACGCTATTCCGTTACTGGAGCGCGATGCCACCCAGCCGCAGGTACCGCTGAAAATGCGGGTGTGGCACGAGGCAATGGAATGGTCCCTGCATTCTGAATTGCTCATAGCCTTGCGCGAGCAAGCGCCCATTAACCCGTCAGCGGAGCAAGCGCCCAAAGTGCAGGCACTATTTTGCATTGATGACAGAGAATGCTCGCTGCGCCGCTATCTGGAAGAAATGGATCCGGGTATCGAAACCTTCGGCGCACCGGGATTTTTTGGTATCGATTTTCTCTACCAAGGCTTGGACGATGCGTATCCGGTGGCCCAGTGTCCGGTGGTGATTAAACCCAAACATCTCATTTTGGAATCGACCGATACGCCAAAAGCCGACAAAGCCGAGAAGGGCGAGTCGCTGTCGACGCTGCATTTTGGCGCGCATTCTATGTTGCGTGGTTGGTTGTATACGCAAACCTTGGGCTTGGCCTACGCCTTAAGGTTGGGTTGGAGTGTGTTGCGCCCAGGCGGCCAGTTGCCGGGCATCCAAAGCTTGAGCGAAGTGGAGGCGCATGGTCATTTACATCTATTGCGGGAGAGCGACGAACTGAATGAGGACGGCTACCTGCTGGGATTTTCGTTGATGGAAATGGCGGATCGAGTGAGTGGTTTGTTGCGCAATATTGGTCTGACTAAACAGTTCGCGCCCTTGATTATGGTGGTCGCACATGGCTCCAGTAGCGTCAACAATCCACATTTCGCTGCTTATGACTGCGGTGCTTGCTCCGGTAAGCCCGGTGCGCCGAACGCGCGGGCCTTTGCCTGGATGGCCAACCACCCGCAGGTACGAGAGATTTTGCGGGAGCGGGGGATAGACATTCCTTCCGGTACGCATTTTGTCCCCGCTTTGCACAATACCAGTCGCGATGAGATCACTTACTTCGATCAGCAACAGCTGGATAAGGCCGCGCGTCACGAGTTTCACAATTTCCAACACAGTATGCAGCATGCCTTGCAGCGCAACGCGCGCGAACGCTGCCGCTGGTTTGAACTGGGGCCGAAATCGCATAACAACGCGGAAGCGCATAGTCATGTGGTGGCGCGGGCTTCGTCGATTTTCGAGCCGCGCCCGGAACTCAATCATTCCAATAATCTGTATTGTGTGGTGGGGCGGCGCGACTTGACCCGGCATCTATTCTTGGATAGAAGGGCGTTTTTGCAATCCTACGATCCCAACAGTGATAGCGATGGTTCGATCTTGGTGAAAGTGTTGTCAGCGGTCATTCCCGTGTGCGGCGGTATCAATCTGGAGTACCTGTTTTCGCGCATCGACAATTCCGTCTACGGTGCCGGCACCAAACTGCCGCATAACGTGATCGGTTTGTTGGGCGTGGCCAACGGCGTCGAGGGCGATTTGCGCACTGGCTTGCCGTCGCAAATGGTCGAGGTGCACGAGCCGGCGCGCTTGTTAATGGTTGTAGAGCAAACAACCGCGATTGCCGATCAGGCCATTGCTATGTTGGGCGGCTGGCGGGAATGGCTGGATAACGAGTGGATACGTTTTGTGGCTTGCGATCCGGTGAGCCGCGCCCTGTATTTGTACAGCAGCGATGGCTGGAAAGTGGCCGAACCAGCCGCCGGCAGGCCGTTGCCGGTTGCCAGTCACTCGGAAAAAATTATTGTCGGACAAACCCGAACGATTCCGGTCCACCAATTGGCAAGGAGACAGGCGTGAGTGCTTTATTATTGGCGTGTGTGTTATTGCCATTGCTTGGGTTTTTGCTGATTTTTTTCAGCCCGGACAACGAACATCGAATTGCCGCGATCAGCCTGTGGATGACCCGAATCAAAGGGGTGGCTGTGCTAGGTTTACTGGCTGCATGGGCCGCCCATGGCTTTGCCAACTTTGAATATCAATGGCTGGTGTTGTATCAACACGACGATTACCAATTCCCTTTGCTGTTTTTTCTGGATCGAGTCGGCGCCGTGTATTTATTTGTGGTGTGGGCGGTGTTCTCGGCCATTGTCAAATATTGCCGGGTTTATCTACACCGCGAAGCGGGCTACAAACGCTTCTTTCAGGCCATTTTTGGGTTTGCCTTTGGCTTGAATCTGATCGTGCTGTCCGGCAGTATCGATATGCTGTTTGCGGGTTGGGAGATCGTCGGCATCTCCTCATTCCTGCTGATTGCCTTCTACCGGCATCGGCCGCAGCCCGTGCGCAATGCCTTACGCGCCTATACCATTTATCGTTTTTGCGATGTCGGCTTGCTGGTGGGTACCTGGATGAGCCATCTGCTGTTTCACGAAAGTCAGCATTTTAGCCAGTTGTTGACTATGTTCGATCCCAATAATATTCCGCCCGCCGGCTATGCGTCGTTGTCGATTTTATCCTGGCTGATCATTTTGGCTGCTTCCGGCAAATCGGCGCAGTTTCCGTTTAGCTTCTGGCTGCCCCGGGCCATGGAAGGGCCGACGCCGTCCAGCGCCATATTCTACGGGGCGCTATCGATTCATCTGGGTGTGTTTTTGTTATTGCGGACCATGCCGATCTGGAGTTATCACTACCTGCCGCGTTTGATTGTGCTCAGCATCGGCGTTTTGACGGTGTTTGTTGCCACCTTGGCGGAGAAAACTCAATCCAATATCAAAGGGCAGGTGGCTTATGCATCCATCGCGCAAGTGGGGATTATGTTTGTCGAGTTGGCATTAGGTCTGGAAGACTTGGTGTTGCTGCACTTTATGGGTAATGCCTTTTTGCGCTGCTATCAGTTGTTGGTGTCGCCATCCATCGTGGCGCATTTACTGCGGGTGGAAGGCAATGTCGATAGCGATTTTTATATTAAAAACAATGAACAACTGACGTTTTTGCCGGCGTCGATTCGCGATTCCTTGCCTGATGTATTGCAAAATACCTTGTATGTCTTTGCCTTGCAGGAAGGGCAGTTGGAATTGTTGGTGAAGAAAATTTTGTGGGAACCGCTGAAAAACCTGGGCCGGCAATTGAACGGGGTGAGTCTGTGGATCAAAATTTTGGCGGGCCTCGCGCTGTTGGCGATCATTGCCATCGCCGCGTCCGGCGTAAGCAGCGTGGCCAGAATCTATTTGTCCATGCCGATCTCCCTGGCGATGGCGGTCGTGTCTTTAAGCGCATTTAGCAACAAACGCAGCCCGTTCCAGGTTTGGCATAGCGTGGCCTTGAGCAGTATTTTGGCCGGCGTGGCGGTGTGGTTGATGGTGCCTGCCGCTTGGTACGATGTCGCGTTGTTTTTCAGCGGCATCATTCCCTCCTGGGCTTTGGGGATTGTGGCGCTTAGCGTTTTGTTGAGACATTACCATTTCGCCGACGAACCTTTTGTATTTCGCGCCTTCGCCGAAACCCGGCCCGGTTGGTCGCTGATGCTATTTTTGAGTTTCTTAGGTCTGGTTGGCTTTCCGATCACGCCGGTATTCTTGGGCGAGGACTTGCTCTTGTCGCATGCCAGCAGCCAACATCCCTGGTTTGCCGCGCCGATTACCGTATCGTTCGTGATCAACGGCATCGCCATCGCTAGAGTATATCTGCGGCTTTGTATGGGGCGGCCGGTGGAACTGCGGGGGGCGGTTTGAGGTTTGTTGGTGCGCAATATTTACGAAGGTGGACCGACGAGAGTGGTCAGAACTGGGCTGTTGGGCTTCCTTCCTTCCTTCCTTTCTGTCTGTCCGGTTCGGAGCCTATAACGCTCGATCAAATGCTAATTGCATATCAGATGTAGGGTAGCACTGCGTACCGTTTAATGGCTTTTTTGGCAGCCAAAAGGTACGCGGTGCGTACCCTACCGGGCTTCGGCTTTAGTGATCGCAGTGGAATGGATAGCCTCTGAGATTGCAAGTCCGGGGTAGGTTTTGTGTAGCCTCGATGCAGCGTTAGCGGAATCGAGGGTGTCGGCCATCCATCATCAGACTAACATAGGCAAATTTTAAGGGTGGTGGCCTTCGAGCCCTCGATTTCATCGAGGCTACTGACTGACTTGGAAAGACCCACTGCGCGCTAACCTAGAGCTAACCGGCGCGGGCGACCAGAGGGAGCGAGTTTGAGAGCCGGGTTAGCGATTATCGTCACCCATTCCGTTCATATCCAGCCACTTGGTGCTTTTGCTGTCAATTGACAGGTTGCTATCAAGCCAAACTTCAGCTTCCCAGAACTGTCTGTCATACCACTTCATGTAGGCCCTTGATGCGTCCTTTATCAGATGAAGCAGCCTTGTTCTTTGGTACTCTGGGATCGCCTGAGTAGATGAAACACGCTGAAGTTGCCAAGATGCTGCGCTAGGGCCAACGTGACCTGATGTCCGTAAGCTCAGCGCAACCGAGTCGACAAAAAAGAGCCATTCAAAGGAAGCGATACCGTGTGCGACGTCCTCTTTCGATAGCAGATACAACACCGAATTTGACTGAGCATCGACCCATCTCGTATTTCGCTCTCCTTTCTCGGTGATCAAGGCTCGAGCGTGCTCGTGCTCTGATACAAAGCTGCTGACAGTCGATGCCAGTGATTCTGAAACGAATGCCATGAATGTCTTATGGATGAACGCTAACTATTGATTATCAGGCAATTTTGCCTTCGTATTGATGTGCCACTGACTTTATCAGGTAGGTGTTTTATGTCAAGCCCGTGCCGTTTGGCGATGCGCATGGAGGACGATGGCTTTGAAATGTGCGATTACGCAAGCTAACAGTATCTACATTTCGAATGCCAGCAGGAACAGACTACGACATGCACGCCAATTGCCAGCCGTTCATTCTTTTTATGCAGGCCGCTATTTCCTGCTCAGCAAGAACAGTAAAACCACGCTGATCAGAAAGAACAGCGCTGTCGTGCTTTTCCAGAACAACAAAGGATTGCGTTCTATAAGCGGTATCTTGTCTTCCGCTTTCAGGAATTGCGGGTTGGGGGTGGAAAGGTCGTGTAGGAATTCGGACAATTCGTCGTAGCGGGATCGTGGCGAAACGGTCGTGGCCTTTTTCAGGGCGCCGTCTATCCAGATCGGCACCATTTCGTTGCGGCGGATGCTGGGAATGTAAACCAGGCGCTCGAGATTGTGGCGATTGGGTTTTTCCGGCATGTTGGCGAATGGCAGGCTGCCGTTGAGCATTTCGTAACAGATGACGCCCAACGAGAACAAATCCGATTTCACTGTGCCGGTTTGCCCCAGGTGATACTCCGGGGCGGTGTAGTTCAGTGTGCCGAGAATATTCTCGGTCTGATGCCGGTCAAGCGGGGTGATCTCGGCGATGCCGGCGATTTTCACCGAACCGAAATCGATGATCTTCACCGTGCCGCTGTTGTCAATCATGATATTTTCCGGCTTCAAATCCTGATGCAGCATTTCCATACGATGAAAAGCGCGCAGCCCTTTGGCGATTTGTTCGATTAGGGTGCGAACCCGCTTGATCTCCGGCTTGGGGTTTTGATTGATCCATTGTCTTAAGGTTTGCCCTTCGATAAATTCGGTTACGTAGTAAAGACAGCTTTTGGCGCGGTCGGATTCGAGTACTGTTAAGACGTTGGGATGGTTGATCCGTTTACCAGCCCATTCTTCGTGCAAAAAATGCTCGATATAATGGGTGTCGTCGTTATACAGCACCGACGGCGTCTTCAAAATGACCCACCGGTTATGCAGCGTATCGAAGGCTTGGTAAATTTGGGTGCGCTTGCTGGCATGCAATTCCGCTTCGATCCGGTAGCCATCCAGCAGCATGCCGGGTGCCAGTGGCGGTGGAAAAGGCAAATGCCCATGATGCCGCAATATTTCGTCTTCGCGAAGTTGCGGCAAGTCGTCGATCCGAACCAGTTGGCAGGTCACATTGTCGTCGCTCCCGTTAGCCAAGGCGGTTTTGACCAAGACTTCGGCAAGGGTTTGCAGATCGGAATCCTGCGAGAGCAGCGTTTTTAGGTGGTGCTCGCTAATAAAATCGTGGAGCCCGTCCGAAGTCATCAAGAATAAGTCGTTTTTTTCGACGGTCAGCGATTTGTAATCCACTTCCAAATGCGGTTCGATACCCATCGCGCGATTCAGATAGCTTTTGTCGTTGGACACCCAAAGCCTGTGGTCGCGCGTCAGTTGCTCCAAGCCATGTTGTCGCCATAAATAAATCCGCGAATCACCAACGTGCAGAATATGGGCGGTGTTGGATTTAAGTACTAGCACACTGAGCGTGCTCACCATGCCTTTTACCGAGGCATAGCGTATTTGTCCCTGGCTGTGCAGCCAGGAATTGGTAGCTGACAGGATTTTTTGTCCGGCTTTGGCTACCGACCAGGAATCCGGCGTGCTGTAGTAATCCTCCAGAAAAGCGGTGATACAGCATTGGCTGGCTTCCTTGCCGGCTTCACTGCCGCTCATGCCGTCCGCAATACCCGCCACGATGCCTTTTAGGGTCAGTTGCGGTTCCGCAGGGACGACAGCGCCCCAACAATCTTCATTTTCGGGTTTCACACCTTTGTCGCTGTGCGAACCGACCTTGATCGATAAGGTTTTGGCCATAGGCTGCGGATAACTGAAGTTGTGCGTGGCTTAGCAGGCGCGGTAATGGCGCAATTCCGCCAGGCGCTGCTCCAGTTTAGCCATCAGCAAAGCCTGATGATGACGCAGTAACACCGAGTCGCTGGGGCGCGGCGGCAGGGTGGCTTCGATTTCGTGGTGGACCAGGGAAATGACATGCCGTCTCAGAACGGCATCTTCCGGCAAAAAAGGGCTGCTTTGGGACTGGGCGGGCTGTTGAGCAGCGTAGTGTTCTCCGCTGGATGTTTGGCAAGCGCAACGCCAGCAAACGATTAAAGTCAGGGTTAAGACGGCCAATAATGCTTCGATCATGGGTATTTCTCCAAATAACTAAATGTTAAAAATTGCTGTAACAATCTTCGGCAGATGACGATGGGATGCTTTGCTGGTTAGACTAATTCGATCATGGCCACGCTGCCGTCTTCCATGATTTCTGCCATGTGGCCGGCGGGTTCTTCGATAAATTGCACTGCTAATGCGACCACGACGGCGGTAGCGGCGATGGTGAGAAAAAAGGCTTCCGGTGTGACGAAAGACAATACCGTCAGAAAGGTAACTCCGCCCACATTGCCGTAAGCACCGACCATGCCGGCGATTTGCCCGGTCATGCGGCGTTTGATCAAAGGCACCATTGCGTAGACCGCGCCGCATCCCGCCTGGACGAAAAATGAACACAAAAAGGTCACGGTAAACGCCAGGGCAATCGGCCATTCCGAATTGATTTGCGACATGGCGGCATAGCCCAGTGCGCAACCGATTACGCAAACGCTCAACGACAATTTGCGACCGTACTTATCGCTCAGCCAGCCACCGCCAGGCCGCGCGACCAGATTCATGAACGCGAAACTGGATGCCAATAGGCCCGCTTGCACCGGGGTGATGCCGGTCTGTTTGAACGTCTCGTGGAAAAACAGCGGCAGCATGGAGACGACTGCGAGTTCGGAGCCGAAGGTCACCAGGTATGCCAGGTCCAGAATGGCAACCTGTTTAAATTTGTATTGGTGTATCGCTTCAATGGGTTGGGTGAGGTGTTCCTGATTAACGTGCACGATTTTGTACAAGTTGTAGAGAAACAATAGCCAAATCCCGATGTAAAGACCGATTGTGGCGTCACCGGATAACAGCTTCATGCCCGTTGGCGACAGTTTCCAGGTCAGCAAACTGAGCGCTGCATACAAGGGAATGGTCATTAAAATATAGAAGAACAGATCCCAGATGCTGGTTACTTCCATAGCGCCGGCTTTCTTGGGTTTGAAATACGTCGAACCTTTGGGCGTATCGCTGACGCTGAAAAAATAAATCACCGAATAGAGCAAAGCCATGATGCCGGTGCAGGCAATCGCATAACGCCAACCGTTTTCGCCGCCGAATGCCAAGGCCAATGACGGTAAGGCGATGGCGGCAGCGGCTGAGCCGAAATTGCCCCAGCCGCCGTAGATGCCTTCGGCAACACCGAGTTGTCTGGCCGGGAACCATTCGCCGACCATACGGATTCCGATGACAAAGCCGGCGCCGACGAAACCCATCAAAAATCTCGCCAGGGCTAATTGCTGAAAGTCGTCGGCAGCGGCAAACATGAAGCAGGGAATACTGCTGATCGCCAACAAGCTTGAGTAGGTGCGTTTGGGGCCAAATTTATCCACCAAAATACCAATCGCAATCCGTGACGGGATCGTCAACGCCACGTTCAGTATCAAGATGGTTTTAATTTCGGCTTGGCTGAGTTTAAGGCTCTCGGCAATCGCCAACATCAGCGGTGCATGGTTGAACCACACCACAAAGCTGATGAAAAACGCCAGCCAGCTCATGTGCAAAATCTGCATTTTGCCGGTAAAGCTAAAAAGATTGAGTTTGCTCGAGGACATAACTTACCTTTGAAAAGTGGAGGATAAAATGAATTCCGCTGGCCGGATCGAGCGTCGGAAATTCGTATCAAGTAGCTTGTATGTACAAGCTATTGCTCCCCTTGAAAAGGGCTTATTTACTCATGAAGTGTGGGTGTCCTGAAACGAGCGAAGGCAAGGCACAACAGACGAATAAACAGCTTGGCTGAAGTTGATCAGCCTATTTTCAACGTCGTTGTTGAAGGGAGCAGAAGGTGCAGCGTTGCACGGGCTATATGATAGCACCCATTATGTGAAAGTATTCAATCCGGCTGTTGTCTGGAATGCGGAATGAGCCGGCGAAGCAGTTTCGAAGCCCCTAATTGTTGAGGGGGGTGGCTGCGGATATCAAAATGCCGAAGCGGGTTCAGGCCGCTTCGGCAGGTGTCTGTGAGTCGCGGGTGGCAGGGGTTCAATCAGCTTGGTAATCCGACCCTTTTTACCACGGATATTCCGTTTGGGCCGAGTTCGTCGAGGCCGAGGTTGGTGCGGCCTTTGGTAAACTCTGTATCTTCAACGGCGTTGAGGCGAACGGTATTTAGGGCCGGGTGAATGAGTTGCACACGTTTTGCGATTATTAGCTGGGATCAGACTTTTTTCACAAATTCCGATTTCAACTTCATCGCGCCGATGCCGTCGATTTTGCAGTCGATGTCGTGGTCGCCGTCCACCAGGCGGATGTTTTTAACTCGGGTCCCGACTTTGACAACGAGTGAAGAGCCTTTCACTTTCAGGTCTTTAATCACGGTGATGGTATCGCCGTCTTGCAGCAGGTTGCCGTTGGCGTCCTTGACTACTTTCGTTTCCTCTTCGCTGTCACCAGCGGCATCGGCTGACCATTCGTGGGCGCAGTCCGGGCAAATATTCATGGTGCCGTCGTTATAAGTGTATTCAGAGCCGCATTTTGGACAGTTAGGTAAATCGTTCATGGTTGTTCCGTTGTTTTGATTAGCTGCGAGACAGCAGGTTTAATATAAAAAATCCAGATTAGCCGCATCCTTTAAACCATAAACTCCATCATGCCAGCCGGGAATAAGAGCATCGACAGGCTGTGATCACTATTTTCGAGCTATTCCGATTTACATTTAGGTTTGGCTATCAACCCTTCCGGCACCCGGCTGAAAGGTTGATTTATAAAGCAAGCGACTGTAACGAGTTCGCTGCTCGGTCTAGCGGCTGCCATTTTCTGGAATGACGAATCCTGGGGATTAAGCTAAAGCGACGAGTATCCGGACGTTCAGTCCAGTATTGGAACCCGCTGGCTTTGTGTAGTCGAATATGTACTTTGCTTAATACCGGGATTCGACGGCAAATCATAACCCGGCTTTAGGGATTATTGGTATCTCGCGTCGATTTAGTGCAGGGAAGCCGGATGCAAGCTATGTTGCTTTTTTTTGCAGAACCATAACTCATCGAAACGCGACTGGCCGACCAGCCAGGAGCTGGCGGCGCGGAGAATGATAACGGTAAAAACGCATCTGTTTGGCCCATTGCCGAAAGTCTTGACATGCCGGTGTTTTAAGGTTGCGACAAATCGTCGCACTTTTTCTGGACAAAGCGATTTAAGTGCACTAGAATGCGACCACCTTGACTTAGGTCAATACGAGCCGAAAAGCTTCGTATCTATTGGGGGAGGGAATGCGACCGTGTAACGGTACAACAATAATAAAAGCGCAAGCTATTAACCTGCTATCACAGATATCAGGCGTCCAAAAAACATAAAAATAACACCGGACGAAGCCCACTTAATCGTGGGCTTTTTTATGCGCCAATTACCATAAACCTGTTTGTTATTTCAGATGGCCGAAAAATCAGATTCGCTTCCACAAGATATTATGGAGGCAGAGCGTTTCATTGATGAACTAATGAACGACACCAAGCACCCGGTTCACAATCATGCTCATCCTTTGCACAAGGAATCGGTTAAAGCATTAGATGAGTTGATGCAGAGTCTGGATGCAATGCGCCATGAGTGGTTGTCTAAGGGATAGTTCAGAAAAACGCACGGATTTGTTTATTCTGACGTCCTAGCTGTTCGTATGCTTTTCTTTATGGCTAGCAAATATATCTTTATTTTTTCTCAAAAACGGATATAATCGTCGGTTCGAGTATGTTGCAGTAACAAAGCGCATTAATAGTGTAGGGAGATAGTATGCTTATCTTGACTCGTAGAGTAGGAGAGACCTTGATGATTGGTGACGATGTGACTGTTACAGTTCTCGGGGTAAAAGGAAATCAAGTTAGAATTGGCGTAAACGCACCAAAAGATATATCTGTTCATAGGGAAGAAATCTACGAGAGAATTAAGAAAGAGCAGTCTGAAGCAGGGAGTACGGAAGGCTGATTAAGTTATAGGAGAGATGGCCGAGAGGCCGAAGGCGCTCCCCTGCTAAGGGAGTATGTGCCAAAAGCGCATCGAGGGTTCGAATCCCTCTCTCTCCGCCACTAAATTTAAGTTTGACAAAGAATAACAAAAATAAGATAATAAGCGGCTCAGATAAGCGCCCGTAGCTCAGCTGGATAGAGTACACGGCTACGAACCGTGCGGTCGGGAGTTCGAATCTCTCCGGGCGCGCCATTTGAGTAAATTACCGAAATTAATCCCCTGTAGCTCAGTCGGTAGAGCGGGTGACTGTTAATCACTAGGTCGGCGGTTCGAGCCCGTCCGGGGGAGCCAAATAAATCAAGGGCTTAGATAGAAATATCTAAGCCCTTTTTTATTGCGTGGTCACTTTTATGGTCACTTTGTTTTTCACTCAAATCCGAAAAATTTTTCGTGTTTGATCGAAGAACATACAGCATCTACCAACAAATAAGGTTTGAATGCAGTAGTAAAGCATCAAAGTGTTCCGGCATCTTCTTCCTTTGCTCGCCTTTCATAAAATTCCTTAACTTGGCTTGCAAGCCACATTTGTGGATTTCGAATGACCGGTGGAGGAACCTCACCTGCCTTCCTCATGCGCCAAAACTGGGTCCGAGTCACGCCCAATTTTTCAATCATGTCGTTAATTTTCAGGAATTCTTTTTCTTTTGCCGCAGTACTTTGATCGGATTCAATGTTCACTGGATACCTAATTGCAAAGAGTTATTACATACGCCACAGCGTTCAGCAAGGTCTTCTCTCGCGTTCAACAGCACCCAGGCATGACAATGTGAACATGTTGAAACCTGTACTTTTTTATCTTTGATGTCCTGAGACACAACCCATGCCGCTGAAAAATCGAGATTTCCAAATGGGTAGGAATGTTTGTAAGCGTCAAAGGCGTTTATTAAAGTTTGAATTTGGTCATCGGCCGACTTAATTGCGGCCACCCGATAGCAAACCGCAAAAAGCGTCACGTCTTTATATTTGCGTCTACTTCCAGTCAAGCCGCGCGTTGAAAACTTGATTGAGCCTCGGCCTGGTGAACGTCCATGTAATTGCCGATAAGTGTGTCGTAATGACTTGATGGGAATGCCGGTCACTTGATGTACGATTTTTACCTTGGCATAGCGTTTCAGCAGTTCAATGGCCAACGTTTGCTGTTGATATTTTTTCAGCATGCCCGCCCCCTCAATAGATTGAGCCGGTTAAACCGAGCATGGCTTCCACTATCGGCGGCTGTTCTTTATTGATGTTCATCAAGAACTGACTGGAAAACCGTGGCGTAAAGCAAAGCCAGTTCGAGTGAGCGATAAACTGAATGTCCTCCAAGGACAAGTGACCGAGTGCTGTTCGCATGGCATCATCCGTGATTCCCAGCACCAATTCCGTCAATACTGGATTTTCCCGCGCGATTTCTCTGGCCTTGATAAGCCAGGTTTGGTTCATAGCGAAAATCTCTTCGTCGCACCCTTGGCGATTGACCGCTGAAAGCTTGTCGAAATAGGCATCCAAGTTTTTAAAAGCAGACTGCATCAACTTTTCATTGGCGTCATTCAAATTAATGACCATGAGTTTCGATTTCAAAAAATCGGCGCCAAACTCAGTAATCAGAGGAAAAAACAATTCCTGACAGAATCCTTGGGTAATTGTCTTGACGTCTTTAAAATCAATGGTCAATATTTGCTGATTGGCAAAGCACTCACGTGCGAGCCGCGCCAGGTTTTTACCATGAACAGGCTGAGGTATCTGGGAATCAGTGGCTGTAATGACAGCAATATGCATGCGACTTCTCCTTAGTAGCGAATGGATGGTCTCGAGGCGGTAATGGATTAGTTCAATTTGTTTTTTTTGACTTTGCAGAAGCCCAACGTCGTCGTCCCGAACGATCTTTCCAAACATTGCAGATTGGGCATTGGCTGAAAGTTGCGTCGGGGTGAATCGTGCTGAGGTAGCGTGTTCTGCAACATGTACAAACAGTGAATATCAAATTGCCAGCCACGAGCATGCTGATTAAAAACCACGCTCTGTTTACGTCTAACGTGAATTGTTGTGCTGCGGGAGATATTTTCTTTGGCTCGGTTAATATTTTCGATGCGACGTTTTTATAAATGCTATAGACGTCAACCAAGACCTGAGCTGAAGAATACTGAATTGATAATCGTCGTCGTGCATCATCCAGAATGCCTAAAAACAGTGATGCGTGAATGTTGTTGGAGGTTGACCGAATGACCCATTGGAGGTCATGAGGAAGCATGCCTTGTTTGGGCCGGCAACCCGTTAATGATTTGAATATGTCGATACTCTGCTGTCGGGATAACTGGCAAAGTTGGCTCACAATGGGTGGGCGGGCGCCAAGCAGGATAAGCTTTTCGGCCAAAACCAAGTTATTGCTAAAATTTGATCCATTTTTAAAGGGCACTATTTTCATCTGTCCATCCCGGAATGAAGGGTTGAAGTAAATCTGCATAGGTACCCATGGAAACGCCGCTTGGAGCGTAGACTGGTAACAGTTGAATGACCGCTCGACTACTTTCAGCTTGTTCCCGAAGACGATCCAGGGTCATGTCTGCCAATTTTTCTATACGGTCTTTATCCAAGCCAAATCGCCAGGCAGTCTCTACTGGGTTACTACGGGCACATTCCCGAGCCAGCATGAGATATTCGAAATTCAAACGGCTAAGATCTTCATCCAGTGTTGACATAGATATCCTTTGGAAAATTAACGGCTGTTACCGATATGCTAGGAAGCTGGCGGGCAAATGTCCCGTGCGCAAAGTGACCTGTTTTGGGTCACAAACCTCTGGAAGCCTTGATGGCACTTTATTGCAGCAGTTAATGATTACTGGTCGTAACGTTCTTTTTTCCGAACTGGACCGCCAGATCAATGCGGAAACGTAAAACGAATAGATGAATCCATTGAATGATTCAGAAACTTTTCTAATCTCGTTCTCGCCTCCCACGTGGGTGTCTGTTGCGGAAGTTGCAATTTTTGGTAAACCAATTAAATTCAGATAGTTAAAAATCATTTCGGTATTACCCAAAGCTTGAGTTGTTATGGAGGACATTGTTATGAATCGACGAAGCGCAAACCAGACCGCAACGACCGGTTACCTAGTTTGGGGTGGTTTATGCGCGAGGTAATTCAATGCTTGATCGATTGGTTGGATAGCGAGCCAAGCGATGAAAAAGGCCACCGCATATTGCGTGCGTTAGCCCAGGAATCGTTAAAAAAGGCGGGTTTCGATGAGTCGAAGCGCCGGTTCACCGCCGATGAAATTGTTGCCGCAGTTGGTGTGTCAATAGAAACCACCGACCCTAAAAAATGGATAGACTGGCCAGGTTCGTTAAAAAAATATTGCGAAACTCGAGAGCCGCAAATTATCGAGTTCGCCCGTAAGCGCGGGCTATCGCATTACCCGCAGCCGGATCGAAAAAGTACAAAGGGCGGTCCGGGACGACTCACGACGTTCTATATCAAAGCGGAACCGGTTCCGGAAATCACGGAAGAAGATCATGTGGTTGTAGACGATTTGGCTGGCAGCAACGCAGTCGAGTTGAAAGCCAACTATCAAATGACTGAATTGGGTGAAGTCAAACCTAGTTGGCTTGCGAGTTGGTTATTTCGGCATGGACAAGTTGAATTGCGCCAATGGCATGTTTGGGGGCTGCTGGGCTGGTTGGCGACCATAGGTGTATTTGCAGTGTTAATTGCCTATGCCGGATGGCTGTCGTTATCCGTGTCCAGGCCGGTTACGACGAGCGATTTAACCTTGCTGATAAGTATTTTCGTTATTCCCTATGGTGCCTGGGTCACTATCATCAAGCCTTGGATATTGTTGTTGGATGACCGGATTGTCGTTGCTCATGAACTATTCACAAATTTTTATGAACAGTCTGCGCAGTTCGAGTTGCTTCGAGACGGGGATTTAAGGGTAATTCGGTTAGTCCGTTATTCGGCGGCATGCCCGATTTGTGGTGCCACGATTTATCTCGAAAAAGGCGAACCGGATTACCGGCGAAGATTGGTGGGGCGATGTTATGAAAGCCCAAGAGAGCATGTGTTTAGTTTCGATCGAATAACGCGTTGCGGGCGGCTAATGGTGGATAGATAGCATTTCGAAGGCCTATTTGAACGTTTTTAGGGTGGGCATGGAGCGGTAGCTTGTTTTGACGATAAAAATGAGCGCATTACCCAGCTGGATAATGCGCCCACACATCACGTTTTAACTAACCATGCTGGTTTCAGAGATTTGCTTTTGGCTCGATTTTGCTGGATATGCCATCACCGAAGCGGGTTTGCCTTGCTGATCCAACTCCACCACGAAGGCTTTGCCGTACAACGCAGGACAGCCGCAAAAGTTTGGCAACAGTCGCTGCATGGCATTGGCCGGATCGCTAGCGGTATTGGCAACCACAAAGGCGATGAAGGCATCCGAATCGCTTTCAAAGGTCGATTCCTGAAATTCATCGTATTCGCTTTTGAAGCTGGCCATTTGTTGCAACACCTGAGCCGAGCAATCGCCCTTGGGCACAATGATGTCATCAGCGTTTTCCTGGCCTTGGTAGCAAGCTTCATCTGTGATTTCAACAAGATCCTGCCCAAGCCGGATCCGGTAAGCATCGCAAAAACGTACGCTAACCCAACACCAATCACCTTGGAATTGAGCCTGATGGGTTTCATTGACCGTTTCAATCACCAGTTCTTCATCATTGAGATGCCGAACCAGTGGATGAAGCCAATGCCCGCTATCCAGCGCACCGCGGTACAGCAAACAATCCCGGCTCCAGGCAAACAAATATCGCGCAGCACCGTCCTGTTTGATGTCATCGTCAATCGAGACGATGCCGCGGGCCACTATGTTCGCATGGGTCATGGCTTTTTCCGGCCGCTGTTCGAAGTTATCAAAAACTTCGGTATCGCAAACCGGATAGGCGATGATTTCGCGTAAGGCCTCGGGCGGTACTACGGGCACATCGTTGAGTAACCGCA
>NZ_PIZT01000017.1:0-47656 GCF_002834115.1 Methylomonas sp. Kb3
GCTCGACTACTCGAGCTTCTTCCGTACGGCTCGCTGCGCGTCGCTCTAACTCTGCCCGCACGTCCGCGGAACACTCAATTTTTGGGGCTACTCGTGACATCCCTCCAAGATTACATTATTAGCGCTTAATAACGCAACTAAGCACTAGTTCTTTAAGCCATTTTTTTGCAGCGATTGTCTGCTGTTTTTTAAGTGTCTTTCTCTTGAATTTCTTGTGGTCTAACACCATATTGGCATAGAAACATTCAGGTTTTTACATGCAACAAAGAGGAGAATCGACATGAGTAACTTAAGCCCATTTGTTAGTCGCGGTCTGTTTGACGAACTGTTTCGCGATGTTAATCCCGGTTATTACATTAAACCGCTGCACGGCGACGGTTTGCCGGCGCAAATCAAAGTGGATGTGAAGGAAAATCCGTCGGAGTTTATCGTCCAAGCCGAAATTCCGGGCGCCGGTAAAGAGAATATCCATGTGGACATCGACGGCAACGTGGTTGCCATCCGCGCGCAAATCAGCCAGCTGGATACCGAAAACAAAGACGATAAATTGCTGCGCAGCGAGCGCTATTTCGGTGAAGTGTCGCGTAGCTTTCAACTATCCGCCGAGATTGACGAGGAAGCCAGCAAAGCCCGTTACGAGAACGGCATATTGACGCTGAATCTAGCGAAGAAGCTGAAAAAAAGCGGACAGCGGATGACTATCGATTAACTGCCCGGAGGAACCTCTATAGTGGGTGGTTCACGGGTTGACTGAGGTGAGCCCGTGAACCGATCTCCGATCAATAAACGTCTCTGACGTAGCGTTTATCTTTTTTCAATTGGTTGACGTAATCAACCGCCTCAATTAGGGATTTTTTGCCGTGCTCGCGGATCACATCGTGCAGGGCTTGATCGACGTCTTTGGCCATCCGGTAAGCGTCGCCGCAAACGAAGAAGTAGCCGCCTTGTTCCAGCCAGGCATAGAGTTCGGCACCATGCTCTTTCATGCGATCCTGCACATAAATTTTTTCCGCTTGGTCGCGTGAGAACGCTAAATCCAGCTTGGTCAGCAAGCCGCTGGATTGCATCGCTTCGATTTCCTCGCGGTAGATAAAATCGGTCGAGGCGTTGCGGTCACCGAAAAACAGCCAGTTTTTGCCGGAGGCTTTGCGGAATTCCCGTTCTTGCAGAAAAGCGCGGAACGGGGCGATACCGGTGCCGGGTCCAACCATAATCATGGGCAGGCTATCATCGGCCGGCACGCGGAAGTTGTTGTTGGGGGTGAAGAATATCCGTACATCGGTTTCTTCATTCACCAAATCCGCCAGATAAGTGGAGCAAACGCCTTTGTGCTGGCGGCCATGCGCGTCGTAGCGCACGCTGGCGACTGTCAGATGCACGCTGTCCGGATGTTTCTTGCCGCTGGAGGAGATGGAGTAAGCGCGATGTTGCAACGGTTTTAATAAACGCAAAAATTCGGCGGCCGAAAATTCCACGCCGGGGAATTGCAACAGCAGATCGAGTATGTCGCGGCCCCACAGGTAATCGGACAGTTTTTCCTTGTCGCCGGACAGCAATAATGCGTTTAACTCTTGATCGCCGGAACGGCTGGCGATTTCTTCAATCAGTTCTTTGCTGGGTAATTTGATCTCGAAATGTGTGCGCAACGCATCCGACAGCTTCATCA
The DNA here is from genome assembly GCF_002834115.1 of Methylomonas sp. Kb3. Classification (NCBI taxonomy): domain Bacteria; kingdom Pseudomonadati; phylum Pseudomonadota; class Gammaproteobacteria; order Methylococcales; family Methylococcaceae; genus Methylomonas; species Methylomonas sp. Kb3. The sequence goes on from NZ_PIZT01000017.1 coordinate 1,667, forward strand.
ACTCACCATTGACCGGTTCATCTTCCGCACCGGTGCAACCGATGGCTTTAACGATTTGAGCGACCAGATCCGGGCAGTTAGTCGGGATCACGCACAATGCGTCGCCGGCTTCGTAACTCAGGCCGGAGCCATTGATAGAAATTTCGTAATGCCGAGTTTCTTTCGACGAATCCAATGCCGTGACAATGCGGTTGACGCGCATTTTGGCTGGGAATGGGTTTTTGCGGTTGTAAACCGATTTGGCAGCTTGGGTTTCGGTATCGACTACCGCAACAGTGCTGGCGCCTTCCGCCATCAACGGAATCACTTCGCTGAGCCATTTTTCCGCTGGGGCTTCGAAATCCACATCGCAGTCGACGCGGTCAAACACGCGCTTGGCACCCAGAGCCGCCAGTTTATTATCCCAGTCTATGCCGGCCTGACAGAACAAGTCGTAACTGGTATCTCCCAGGGCCAATACCGAATAATTGACGTTGTCCAGGCGCGGCGCGGCATCACTATTGGCCGCTTCCCAAAGCATTTCGGCGTTGTCCGGCATAGCGCCTTCGCCGTATGTGCTGGTAATGATCAGCAAGTATTGCATTTGCGGCAATTGGCCGATTTCGACTTCATCCATGCTTTTGACGACCGGTTGCAAGCCATGTTTTTTGGCTGCATTGGCGGCGTCGTTAGCCAGCGACTCGGAGTTGCCGGTCTGAGTACCGTAAAGAATATGCAAGGTGCGGGCGTTCGCTTGATTGACACTACCGGCGCTTTGCAGCATATGGCTATGCATGCCGGCGAAAAAACCGCCAAGCCAGGCGCGTTGAGTATCACTAAAAGGGGCGTTTTGCGGGATAAAAGGTGCTTTCATTTCATTACCATCTGTGGACAGGTGTCAGGTTGTCCAGTCACTGTATTTGGTTCTTGCCAAGTGGCGCGAAGGGTGCGTGAAGCACCCTCCCTCAGCTCAGGCAGACGCGCTTTCCAGCATGTCTTTCACAATAGACAGGCTTTCCAAGCTCGCCAGATTTTTATCGATAGACGGCAGGCCGGCCAACGCTAAACGGTTGAATCTATCTTGTTCGATGATCCAGGCCGTGGAGCCTATCGAGTAAATGCTTTGCACGTCGCGCAGCATCAGCGTGGTTTTGTAGTCGTTCAGGCGTTTTTCCGCCATCAACGCGGCTAACTGACCATCATCGTATTGGCTGTAAGCTTCGCGGATATTTTTAATCAGCGCATCTTGCAGCTTGCGCGGACGTTCCATCACGAGCTTGTAGGCATGTTGATCAACTAAGGCTTCAGTAGCCGGTTGGCCGGCTTTAGTTAACTGATCGCGGGCAATTTGCTGGGCTTTATCGATCACCGCATAGCTGTTGATCAATTTCAAGGTCAGATCGGTGTCGGTTTCGCCGTAACCCGGAATGGCGCCATCGAACAATGGTGTATTGTGTTTGTAAGCCTGTTTGATTTGCTCGATTTGTTTTTGCGCAAATGCCACCGACAACTCTTCGATCATCGCTTTGCGATCCAGCGCTTTGCTTAGGTATTCCGCGGTTTGCGTGCGATTTAACCAGAGCGGCAAGGCAAATTTGAAGTGCCGACGCTCGTTGGCCCAATTAGCCAGGATAGCCTTGGCTTTTTCCGAGTCGGTATGTTCAACATGTTGTTCCAGCATGTACAAAATAAATTGCTCATGGCTGCTTGCTAGGTCGTTGTCATCGGTCAAACTGTGTATGGATACCGAGGTATCGTCATACAAATCATTTAAACGATTGTCTGGATCGTACTGATAAGCGTTGCCGCCCGACATGCCGGTGCAGAAGCCTTTACCGAAACCGCCCAGATTCAATACCGCGCCGTTAATCATGTATTCGCAGGCAAAATCACCGACGCCTTCGACAACCGCCATCGCGCCGGAGTTACGCACGGCAAACCGGTCGCCGGCTTCGCCATTGATAAAGGTTTTGCCGCCGGAAGCGCCGAACAGAGCGAAGTTACCGATCAACACGTTCTCGCCAGGTAACTGGGAGCCGCCACCGGGTGATTTAATCACGATGGTGCCGCCGCAAGCGGTTTTTCCGACACCGTCGTTGCAAGTGCCGGTGTGTTCCATGCGCATGCCGTCGTTGTTGAACGCGGCATAACTTTGTCCCGCCGAACCGTGGGTACGGACGATAATCGTATCGTCGGCTAAATAGCGGCGACCATGTTGGTTGGTATAGATGATGTTCGATTTAGCGACTTGCTCAGGGCTGAGTTCATAAGCCAACAAGCGTTCCAGATCGACTGCGGTTTGACCGCCGACGGTTTTGTTACGGTTGTTCAGTTTGAATTCGTCGCCTTCGACAAGTACTTGCTTTTGACCTTTTTCGAACAAGGCCGATTTAACGCGGGCAAAGATCAAATCGTCGATGGCGAAATCTTTTTCCAGATAAATCGGTTTCTCAATTTTGACAACCGGTACTTCCGCCAGTAGTTTTTGCAAATGGATTTGGCCGACCATGCTCGGATGGTCGATCAGATGCAGCAACTCGGTTTTACCGCGAATTTCCTGCAAACTGGTGTAGCCTAAGTCAGCCAGGATTTCGCGCACTTCGTGGGCCAGGTTCATAAAGAACTGTGCCAACACGCGCGGGTCGCCTTTGAATTCCTCGTGGGCAGTGGTCAAACCGGCCGGGCAGCGGATGTTACAGTTTTTCGCCATCACGCAACGCAACATCATCAAGGCGGTGGTGCCGAATTCAAAGGAATCGCCACCTAAAATAGCGGATTTGACGACGTCGGCACCGTTCTGGTGGGCCGCGCTGCACCGTATAATCACTTTATCGCGCAAACCGTTGGCCGCCAGTGCTTGATGCACTTCGGCGATACCGATTTCCGGAGAACGACCTGTGTTTTTCAAACTGGTCACCGCCGCTGCGCCGGTGCCGCCTGTGTTGCCGGCCACGTTAATCACATCGGCGCCGGCTTTAGCCACACCGACTGCGATGGTGCCGATACCTTCCGAAGATACCAGCTTGACCACCACGCGAACGCGCGCGGCTTTGGCATCGTGGATCAATTGGCCCAGGTCTTCGATGGAATAAGTGTCGTGATGCGGTGGTGGGCTGACCAGTTCTACTTTGGGTGTGCCGCCACGTAATGCAGCGATTTCCACTGATACTTTCGGTGCAGGCAATTGGCCGCCTTCGCCGGGCTTGGCGCCTTGGCCGATTTTAATTTCGATTTCTTCCAGATTCGGATCGGCCAGATAGCCGGCCCAGACGCCGAAGCGGCCGGACGCGAACTGTTTGATTTTACTGGAGCGAATCGTGCCAAAGCGGCTGGAGTGTTCACCACCTTCGCCGGAGTTACTCATGCCGCCGGCAATGTTGGTGCCTTGCGCTACGGCTTCGTGGGCTTCGGCCAGCAGCGCGCCGTGACTCATCGCGCCGGACGCGAAAGTCGGGGTGATTTGATGGGCAGGTTGCACCTGATCCAGTGCTATCCGCGAGCGGGCAGAGCGCACGTTGCTCAAATAGTGGTAAATCAGGCTGTCGCTGTCGTTCGCCCGCAGACTGATACTGTCGTTATCCAGGTTTAAACCAAAATCGTTGCCGGCAAAACGCGCTTTCAGATGTTCTGCTAGTTGTTCCAGACGCGCTTTGCTTGAGTTCTCGGTAAAGCGAATGTTGAACACCACGCCATTGCTTCTCTCGACCTGTAAGCCGCGGATCATGTAATTGTTGTTACCGTGCAAATCCTGGCTGCCCAGTAGGCGATCAAAATCGGCTTTGCTATTAGCGCTGCTGACATCGGCTGGGAACTCCATCACATCGCGCAAAGCAGCGGGACGGTTCGCGCGTTCCTGAGCCAGATTGTGGGTAAAGCTGCGATAGGCCGGCGTAATGCCGAAAGCGTCGATTTGCTCGGGTGTGCGTTTTTCGTAGCCGAAATCCAAATAGGCGGTATCACTGGCTTCCGGCGCTTGTTGTGGCGCTATATACATGATCGCTTCATCGGTCATGTTGATATATTCTCGCACCGCCGTATTGCCAAACGTGTGGCCGGCGCCTTCATTCCGCTCTTTGAATAATCCAAGGAATGGAATATCGCTTTCGCTGGTTACGGATAGCGCCTTATGGTGCCATTCCGTTGCGCTGGCGGCTATGTCGCTGTAGCGAACACCGCCCACCGAGGCATTAATGTTGGGGAAATACGGTTTCAGCTTTGGTTCGTCAGTATCCAGGTAGTTGGATTCGAAAAACTCCCCGCCAATATAGCTTTCCGCTGTACACAAGCCGAATTTGCCCATGGTTTTCATCAGCGATTTTTCGACGCCTTTTTGAAAACTGTACAGGGCTTTTTGTTGCGCGGTCACATCGGCATATTCGGTAATTACCCGGTTATGCACGCTGAGCGGGCAGATCGCGGAGGCACCGAAGCCCAGAATGGTGGCGACGTCGTGCGGGCTGGCTGCCTGGCCGGTTTCCATGATCAGCGAGCTGTTAAAGCGCAGACCATGTTTGACCAGATGCTGGTTGGCCGCAGCAATGGCGAGCAGCGCCGGGAGAGCTGCCTGGGATTTGCTGATGTTGGCATCGCTTAAAATGATAATGCCGGTATTATCGCGCGCAGCTTGTTCGACTTGTACGCATACCGCTTGCAAGGCTTGTTCCAAAGCCAGTTCGTTTTGCGCGGCATTGTCAAAGTTTGGAGTGTATAGCGCCTCAATAGTCGCGGTTTTTACCTGGCTTTGTCTGCGAATCTGCTCCAGTTGGGTGCGTTGCAGAATCGGCGATTCGATCATCAGCTGTTTGCTGCTTTGCGGCGCAAAAGTAGGTTTGGCGCCCAGTGCCACGCGCAAAGTCATGCCGTCGCTTTCCCGCAGGGAGTCCAGCGGCGGATTGGTCACTTGCGCAAAGCGTTGGCTGAAATAACGCGACATACCTCCTTCAGATGCGCTCAAGGCGTTTGGCGTCAGGCCGTAACCCATCGCGGAGACTTTTTCCAAGCCGGTTTGCAGGATAGGGTCCAACAAAAATTTAAAGCTTTCCTGGTTTAGCGAATAAGCCGTGTGACGCTGGTCGATATTCAGTTCATGCTCGTTACTGAGTTCCGAAAGCTCTACTTTGGGCAATTCGCTGATATGAACACAGCTTTGTTTCAGCAGCGCTTTGTAGTCTCTTTCCTCAGCCAAACGCTCCATCACTTGATGGCTGTTGTACGACTCACCGGTGCTATGGTCGAAATACAGCATGCCGCCTGCTTCGATGCGGCCGCGTTTGAGCACTTTTTCCGGTGGAAAATCGATCTGGCCCGCTTCGGACATCACCGCCAGATACTCTGCGGTTTCGACCGAGCGCAATGGTCTTAAGCCAAGGCGGTCCAGGCGTGCGCCGACGCGAATGCCGTCATTGAAGATTAACGCGGCCGGGCCGTCGTTTTTCTCTTCGTACAGGCTGAAATATTCCAGCATCGCGCGTACATCTTCCGATAGGGTGCTATCGTTTTCCCAAGCCGGTGGCATCATCGCCAAAATAGCGGTGACAATGTCCAGTTGATCTTCATTGATGCGGCGGGTCAAGGTTTGATCCAGGCGGCCGGAATCGGATTGGCCGCAAGGAAACACCACATGTTTGTTGTTTTGCCGAGCAATGGCGTTTTCGCTGAGGCGGTTTTTCTTGTCGGTGTTCAGCTCGCCGTTGTGTGCCATATACCGAAACGGCTGCGCCATCATCGTCGCCGGTGCTGTGTTCGTAGAAAAACGGGTGTGGAAGAACAGCGTACTGATTTCGTGGTCCGCGTCGTACAAATCGACAAAGTAGGGGATGACTTCAAACGAGTTCAGGCGGCCTTTGTAAACTTGGGTGCGGGAACTCATGGATAACGGGTAAAAGCCATTCAGTTCCGGGCGAGTAAAGCCATGGGCTTCAATAGTCAGCAGCGCAGACTGAATATGTCTTTCAAAAGCCTCGTGACTGGCATCTTTGAGGGATTTTGGCCGACCGAAAATGACCTGTTTGATCGGCAATTGCGCGCGCAACGCTGCGGCATTCAACACAGAACTGTCAACAGGCACTTCCCGCCATTTGATAATCGGTAGATCGAATTCCAGAAATTGTTCTTCGACCAGTTTTTGTGCTTCGGAATCGTAATGCGCGTGATCTTCCGGGAAGAAAAAGTTGGCTACGCCGAATTGCCCCAGTTCCAGGTCCGCATTCCCTGTGGCCTTACGGAAAAACTTCAGAGACAAATCGATATTAACGCCGGCGCCGTCGCCTATACCTTCCGCGCTCATGCCGCCGCGATGAGGAATAGTACACAAGGCTTCGTGTGACTTGACTAGGAGCTCGTGAGTCTGTTTGCTGTCTTTGCGGGTGATAAATCCAACACCGCAGCTGTCCTGGGAAAGATCAGCGTCGTAAAGCATGTGTATTGCGTTAATTTTCTGGGCGTTTTTAATCATTGCTATCCAGATCCTCTCATACTGAATAAATGCGCTAGCCGGTATTTTCCTTACCGGTAGTGCCGTTTATGGTTTTTCTGCCTGCTGCGTGTTAGAGTCGTCCCATGCGGCGAGAATCCCTGATTAACTTCGGAATTTCAGTTGGCGAAACTTTGTAATTCTACCATGTGGCGCGGCCTCTGTCATTCCGTAAAGCCAATGGCGGCGTCGTTCTCTCGTCTGGTCTCTAGTTTTAAAACTTTGTGAAGAAATATGAAAGAACAATTTGATGTGGTGATCGTCGGCGGAGGGATGGTGGGTGCCGCCGTGGCTTGTTGTCTGGGTGGTAGCGAGTTAAAAGTAGCTGTGATAGAAGCGCAGGTTCCGGAAGCTTTTGCCAGCGATCAGCCACATGATTTAAGGGTTTCGGCACTCAGTATTGCCTCGAAAAATATTCTGGAAGCAGTAGGCGCTTGGGAAGGCGTGACATCGCGGCGTTATTGCCCGTTCAAGCGCATGCGGGTTTGGGAAACCGCCGGTGATACGACTTTTAATAGTGATGACATTCGCTATCCCGAGCTGGGCTATATCGTCGAAAATCGCATCACCCAGCTGGCGTTACTGGATAGGTTGTCCCATTTCGACAATATCCAATTGCTGATGCCGCAAACCATCAGCAAGATCAATTACGATGGTCACGAATCTGAGTTGATATTAGCGGACGGTCGTATACTCCAGGCAAAATTGCTGGTGGCGGCGGACGGCGGACAGTCGCGAGTCAGGCAGGCGGTAGGTTTGGGTGTGACCAGTTGGGATTACAATCAGCACGCTTTGGTCATTTACATAGAGACCGCCTATCCGCAGCAAGACATTACCTGGCAGCGCTTTGTGTCCAGCGGCCCGCAAGCCTTTTTGCCGTTGACAGGCAATTACGGTTCCATCGTTTGGTATCAATCCCCCGATGAAGTTCGGCGTTTACAAGCCTTGTCTTACGAGCAATTGCGGGATGAGCTGGTTGCGGCTTTTCCTGATTGCCTGGGCGAGGTCAAGCAGGTGTTAGGTGTGGCGAGTTTCCCACTGAAGCGGCAGCATGCGCAACGCTATGTGAAACAAGGTGTGGCTTTGGTGGGTGATGCGGCGCACATGATTAACCCATTGGCCGGGCAGGGCGTAAATATCGGCTTACTGGACGCTGCGGCGTTGGCGGAGATTTTGGTGGATGCGCGTAAACGCGGTCAGAATATTGCGGATTTGGCGGTGTTACAGCGTTACGAAGCGATGCGCCGCAACGAAAATCTGAAAATGATGACCCTGATGGATGTGTTTTATAAATCGTTTAGTAACGATATTTTGCCGATCAAGTTTTTAAGAAATCTTGGGCTGGGCTTGGCGCAGCGCATCACCCCAGCGCGCAATAAAGCGATGAAGGCTGCGATGGGGCTGGAAGGCCGTCTGCCGAAATTGGCGCGCGGTGAGTCCTTGTTGGCAAGATAGCTTTCCTAACCTTTGAGGCTCAAATATCTCAACATGGTGGTACGTATCTGGGCTTTTTTGTCTTCGTCGGTGATCGGCATTGATTGCTGGTCGCTGATGTAGAACATGTCTTCCGCGCGACTGCCTATCGTCGTGATTTTTGCGTCGTGCAGTTGAATATCCAGCTCCGTAAACGCCTTACCTATGGTCGATAGCAAGCCGGCGCGGTCCGTCGTCACTAATTCGATGACGGTGTGTTTATGCGAAGGATCTTCCAGAAAGGTGATGCTGGTTTCTATCGGAAAGTGTCGGGCCTGGCGGGACTGCTTGTGGATATTCTTTGACGCTTTCACTTTTTTGGCGATTAAGCCTTGGCGTAGCGAGGTGCAGATATGTACTTCGCGATACAAGTCGTTAATGGCTTCGCCGGATTGTTCCAAAACCTGAAAACTGTTCAGTACGTATTGATCGGCAGTCGTGATGATTCTGGCATCCAGAATTGTTAGGCCCAAATGGTCCAGAGTGGCGGTCGAAATCGAAAAAATCTGCGCTTCGTTGCGGGTGTAAACGAAAATCTCCGCACTGCCGCGCTGGGTTTGCGGGCGCAGTAATACCAACGGCAGTTCGCTTTCCTGGCAGGCCGCGATGGCGATGGTGTGCCAGGCGATTTCGTCCGCAGAATAACGCAGAAAATAGTCGTCGCTGAGATGCTGCCACGACTGCGTGATATTGGTTTTGGATATACCCAGTTTCAAAAGCTCGTCGCCCGCTTCTTTTTTGTTTTCCTGTACCCGTTCCGAGCGGGCCACCGGATTTTGCAGGCCGCGGTGCAAGGCTTGGTGGGTGGAAATATACAAGTCTTTAAGCAATACGTCTTTCCAGGCATTCCATAAGCTAGGGTTGGTGGCGCGAATGTCCGCCACTGTCAGTAGATATAAATAATTTAGCCGCTCTATACTGCCGACTTCTTGGGCGAAGGTGTGGATGACGTCCGGGTCGCTAATATCCTTGCGTTGTGCGGTCATTGACATCAACAGGTGCTGACGAACCAGCCAAGTGATCAACTTGGTATCGTGGCTTGATAATTCGTGTTGCTGGCAAAAGTTGTTGGCAATGGTTTCGCCGAGCGTGGAATGATCCCCGCCCCTGCCTTTGGCTATGTCGTGAAACATGGCGGCGATGTACAAAATGTCAGGCTTTGAAATCAGTAAAAAAATATTATTGCAAAACGGCAATTCCTTGTTGTGTTTGGCCAGCGAGAAGCGCCGCAAATTACGGATAACAAACAGAGTGTGCTCGTCCACGGTATAGATGTGGAATAGGTCGTATTGCATGCGCGCCACGATATTGGCGAAATCCGGCAAATAGGCGGCGAGTACGCCGTATCGGTTCATGCGCTTGAGTTGGCTGGTAATGCCGCGGGGTTGTCTGAGAATATCCATAAACAGGCGATTGGCCTGTTTGTTGGTACGGAAGTCGGCATTGATCAGGTGCAGATTTTTGCGAATCAAGCGGATGGTGCTGGCGCGAATTCCCTTCAAAGAGGGCGATTGTTGCAAGATTAAAAAAATTTCCAGCAAAGCCAGCGGTTGTTTTTGAAATACGTCTTTGTGGCTGACTTCCAGATAGCCGTCAATCGATGAAAAATTGGCGGTGATAGGGATGGGAGTTAGGCTTTCCTTGTTGCTGATCAGTCTCTCGTTCAGCAGTTGCAAGAGCATTTCATTAAGGCGTTCAATGTCCACGACAGTTTTGAAGTAAAACTGCATGAATTGCTCGACGTCGGGTTGTTCGTTTTTATCGATGTAACCGAACTGGCTGGCTAGCTCGCGTTGGTAATCGAACACCAATCGGTCTTCGCAGCGGTTGGTCAGATTGTGCAGTGCAAAGCGCAGGCGCCAGAGGATGTCGCGAGCGGTAATAAGATTGTCGTATTCGGATTTAGGTAAAAAACCGTACTTGATCAACTCGCGGAGAGAGGATGCGTTGTAATGGCGCTTGAATACCCAGCTGATGACCTGCAAGTCGCGAAGTCCACCAGGGCCTTCCTTAATGTTGGGCTCCAGGTTGTAAGCCGTGTCGTGGTACTTGCTGTAGCGCTTTTGCTGTTCAGCCATTTTGGCTGGAAAAAATTGTTCCGATGGCCAGAGTGTTTCAGAATTTATCTGGTGTTTTAGATCGCTAAATAGTTCGGAGTTGCCGGTAATCAGGCGCATCTCGAGCAGGTTGGTAAAGACGGTTTGGTCGTCCGCGGCAACCGCCAGACACTCTGCTACAGAGCGTGTACTGAGTCCTGGTTTTAAGCCAATGTCCCAAAGAAAGTTACAAAAACTGGATACCGGCTGTTGAAAGTCTATCGGGTTAGCGGCGTCTAGCAGCACCAAGATATCGATATCCGAGTAGGGAAACAATTCGCTTCTGCCATATCCGCCGGTCGCAATCAGGCTATGGCGGCTAGCGGCTGCGTCGAGGAAATGTAGCCAGCAGGCGGTCAATAGATTATCGATGAAGCGAGCTTTCTCGGTCAGCAGACCGACGGTCGCCTGGTCCGGGTTAAAGCGCATTTTTAACTGCGCATTTTCTTCGTTAATCGCATTCTTGAATTTGGCGACCGGATTTTCGCCTGCAAAGCAGTCGAGAAAATCGTTTTCGGTGAACATCGCTTGGCTCACAGTTCTTCCTGTCTCAGCGTCAAAATCTCGTAGCCGGTGTCGGTCACCAAAATCGTGTGCTCCCATTGTGCTGACAAGCTGCGGTCCTTGGTCACTGCCGTCCAGCCGTCGGCAAGGATCTTCATATGGCGTTTGCCTTGATTGAGCATGGGTTCTATCGTAAAAATCATGCCGGGCTCGATTATTTCGCCTTCACCGCGTTTGCCGAAATGCATCACGTGTGGGTCTTCGTGAAATTTTTTGCCGATGCCGTGACCGCAGAACTCTCTGACGATAGAGTAGCGATTGCTTTCCGCGTGTTTTTGAATGGCATGGCCTATGTCGCCCAGGCGGGCGCCGGGTTTGACTTCTGCTATACCCAAAAACAGGCATTCGCGGGTGATGTCTACCAAGCGTTTGGCGTGTGGGCTGACCTCGCCGATGCAAAACATTTTGCTGGTGTCACCGTGGTAACCGTCTTTAATCACCGTGATATCGATGTTAACGATGTCGCCGTTCTTCAGTTTTTTCTCGCTGGGAATACCATGGCAAATCTGTTGATTAATGGATGTGCAAATCGACTTAGGGAAGCCGCGATAATTTAAGGGCGCGGGAATGGCTTGTTGCACATCGACGATGTAGTCGTGGCAGATTTGGTCAAGCTCTTCGGTGGATATGCCGGCAACGACGTAGGGGGCGATCATTTCAAGTACTTCAGCGGCCAGTTTTCCGGCAACGCGCATCTTGTCGATTTCTTCAGCGGTTTTTATGGTAATAGTCATCGGCAGGTGGCTAATTATTAGGATAAAAGCGGGTGCGGGCCTGGTTTTGCTATTTAATCAAGATGCTCTCGCAGGCAGGCGCCGACAGGAGTCTATCAGACTTGAAGTTGTTGTGAAATTCTAATCATGGTATAAAGGTAAGTTCACTATGTAACCAATACTCACACTTGTCGACACGGTCGGTGGGGTGCTGAAAGTCTATTTCGGATTTTCGGTCACTGATCGGGGCGAGTGGAGGCGTAACCCAACGCCGAATTATTCGGCAATTTTAGGAGAAGTAAATGGCAGCAGTGTCAATGCGTCAAATGCTGGAAGCGGGTGTTCACTTTGGACATCAAACTCGCTACTGGAACCCAAAAATGGCTTCATACCTGTTTGGAGCTCGTAACAAAATTCACATCATTGACTTGGAACAAACGCTTCCATTATTCAACGATGCCATGAACTACCTCGGCCAAATGACCGCCAACAAAGGTACCATCCTGTTCGTCGGTACCAAAAAAGCGGCGCGTAAAGTCGTGGCGGAAGAAGCAAAACGTTGTGGCATGCCTTACGTTAACCATCGTTGGTTGGGCGGCATGTTGACCAACTTCAAAACCATCAAAAAGTCCATCAACCGTTTGAAAGAACTGGAAGCGATGAAAGCCGATGGCACCTTGTACCAACGTTTCAGCAAAAAAGAAGCTTTGGGCATGGAGCGCGAATTGGAAAAGCTTGAGCGTAGCTTGGGCGGTATCAAAGATATGCGCGGCACTCCTGACGCTATTTTCGTGTTGGACGTAGGTTATGAGAAAAATGCCATTATGGAAGCCAAAAAATTGGGCATTCCAGTGGTCGGCGTGGTTGACTCCAATAACTCGCCCGAAAAAATTGATTACGTTATCCCAGGTAATGACGATTCTATCCGCGCAGTGACTTTGTATTGCCAAAGTGCTTCGGCTTCCGTGCTGGAAGCAAAAGCCTTGCGTATGGATGCTTCAGCCAAAGCCGACGATTTTGTCGAAGAAGTCGTAACGGAAGCGTAAGTTTTAAACGCGCTCGGCCAAGGTGGTCGAGCGCCGCTGAATCTGGTATTCAGAACAGACTGTCTTTTAAACGCCTCCTTTGTGAGGCGTTTTTTTAGTTAATAAAATTTGAGGAAAAAACGATGAGTATTAGTGCGGCGATGGTCAAGGAATTGCGTGAGCGTACCGGCTCAGGCATGATGGAGTGTAAGAAAGCCCTGGTTGAAGCCAATGGCGATATGGAACTGGCCATTGAAAACATGCGTAAAGCCGGTTTGGCAAAAGCCGATAAAAAATCCGGCCGTATCGCGGCGGAAGGCATCATAGGTGTTAAAGTTTCCGACGACGCTAAAACCGTTGTTATGGTAGACGTTAACTGCGAAACCGATTTCGTCGCCAAAGGCGATGATTTTATTGGTTTTGCTAATGATGTCGTCAATAGTTTGTTGACCAGCAATGTCAACAGCGACGAAGAATTGCAAGCAATGGTACTGAGCACCGGCGTCAGCGTTGACGATACCCGTCGTGCGTTGATTGCTAAAATCGGCGAAAACATTACTGTGCGCCGTTTCGTCAAATTCACCACCACTGACGGTGGCCAGGCAGCTTACCTGCACGGCAGTAAAATTGGCGTTATCGTTGAATTAAGCAAAAACGATCCCGCTTTGGGTAAAGACGTGGCGATGCATGTTGCCGCTGCTAAACCTGAGTATGTATCGGATGATCAAGTATCAGCCGATGTCATCGCTAAGGAAAAAGAAATTTTTGCCGCGCAAGCACTGGAAAGTGGCAAGCCTGCCGAGATCGTTGAAAAAATGATTGGCGGTCGTATCAATAAATTCCTGGCGGAAGTGACTTTGTTGGGTCAACCTTTCATCAAGGACGACAGCGTTACCGTTGGTAAATTGCTGGCATCTAAAGACAATGCTGTCGTGCGTTTTGCTCGTTTCGAAGTGGGCGAAGGCATTGAGAAAAAAGAAGAAGATTTTGCCGCCGAAGTAATGGCACAAGTTAGAGGCTAAACGCCTCGGAATAAACCCGGTTCGCCGGGTTTATTTATATCAGTTCGTTGCTTTTAACCCATGTTTACGGTGGATATTTGATTATGAGTCAATTGATTTGTCAGAGAATTTTACTTAAATTGAGCGGCGAAGCACTGGCGAGCGAACGCGGCGGCAGTATCGATCCGGATATAGTGCAACGCTTGGCTCAAGAAGTGAAAGACTTGTGCGATGCAGGTATCCAGGTTGGCTTGGTGATTGGTGGCGGCAATATTTTGCGCGGCGGCGAGAAAGCATCTGAAGGCTTAAATCGAGTCACCGGCGACCAAATGGGTATGTTGGCAACGGTGATTAATGCCTTGGCGATGCAGGACGCGCTGGAGTATCTCGGGCAGCCGGTTCGGGTCATGACTGCCTTGAAAATCAATCAGGTGTGCGAAGATTACATCCGTCGCCGGGCTGTCAGACATTTGGAAAAAGGTAGAGTGGCTATTTTCGCTGCCGGAACCGGTAATCCGTTTTTTACTACCGATACCGCCGCCAGTTTGCGTGCTATTGAAATTGACGCCGAGTTGATGATTAAGGCGACCAAAGTCAAAGGCGTTTATTCCGCGGACCCGAATAAAGTGGCTGATGCCGTATTTTATCCCCGCTTGACCTATGACGAAGCCATCGATCAGCGCTTGAATGTCATGGACACCACGGCCTTGGTTTTGTGCCGGGATAACAACCTGCCCATGCGGGTAATGAATGTATTTGAGCCGGGAGCGATTATGCGCTTGATGCGCGGTGAAGACATAGGCTCCCTAATCGAGAGGAACTAACAGAATGATCAGCGATATTCAACAAGATGCCGCCAGCCGTATGGTAAAAAGCATCGAGTCCTTACAAAAAGCATTTACCAAAATAAGAACCGGCCGCGCGCATCCCAGCTTGCTGGACCAAATCAGCGTCACGTATTACGGTAACGAATCGCCCTTGTCGCAGGTTGCCAACGTCTCTGTCGAGGACGCGCGTACCTTGAAAGTCGTGCCTTGGGAAAAGAGCATGATCCAGGCTATCGAGAAAGCCATCATGTCGTCCGGCTTGGGCTTAAATCCCGCCACGCAAGGTACCGTCATCAGACTGCCGTTGCCGGCGCTGACCGAAGAGCGTCGTCGTGATTTGGTTAAAATCGTCAAAAATGAAGCCGAACAAGGCCGCGTAGCGATTCGCAATATTCGCCGCGACGCCAATGCCGCGATCAAAGATGCTTTGAAAGAGAAATTAATTTCTGAGGACGATGCGCGTCAAGCCGAAGAAAAAATTCAGAAGCTCACCGATCAATACATCAAGGAAGTAGAGAAGCATCTTGAAGAAAAAGAAGCCGATTTGCTTTCCATGTAATCGAGAGGCGTGATGACTGCTGCTGACAACGATAAACCGGCGATAAATAACGGCAATCCACGGCATATTGCCATCATCATGGATGGCAATGGTCGCTGGGCGCAAAAACGCTTGATGCCCAGGATCATGGGGCATTACGCTGGTGTGAAGGCGGTCAGGAAGATCGTCGAGTATTGTGCCAAAGAGAACATTGAAGTGCTGTCATTGTTCGCTTTCAGCAGCGAAAACTGGCGCAGGCCGCAAGATGAAGTGAGTTTGTTGATGGAGCTGTTCATGAACACACTGCAATCCGAGGTCGATAAACTCGACAAAAACAACATCAGACTGAAAATCATCGGCGATAAAAGCGCGTTTCCGGAAAAACTGCGGGAAAAAATCGCCGCAGCCGAAGGACAGACCGCACAAAACGACGGATTGACATTGCTGATTGCCGCTAACTACGGCGGACGTTGGGACATCACCCAAGCTTTGCGGCAAATCGTCGCTGGGGTGAAATCGGGCGAGATCGACGAGCAAGCCATTTCCGAACAACTCGTCAATCAATATCTGGTGACCGCTGAGTTACCCGAGCCTGATTTGTTTATTCGTTCCGGCGGAGAGGAACGGATCAGTAATTTTCTTCTGTGGCAACTGGCCTATACCGAATTTTATTTTACCGATGCGCTTTGGCCGGATTTCGATCAGCAAGCATTGGAAAAAGCTATCGGCAGCTTCAAAGGCCGGCAAAGACGTTTTGGGCACACTGGCGAACAAGTCATCGATAACAGAGTTCTCTAGGGATTTTTTCTATAACCATAATAATTAAAAAACCACACACATGTTATTAAAACGCATCTTAACCGCGCTAGTACTGGCTACCGTGGTCATCACGGCAGTTATGCTGCTGCCAGCCCTTTATTTCTCCCTATTTATCGCTGTGGTTACACTGATCGCCGCCTTCGAATGGATGGCCTTGACTGACGTAAACACGCTTATCCGCAAAATACTTTTCCTCTTGTTTTTAATTGTGCCGATGTTGGGCGTTACTTATTGGACGGTATTGCTGGAGTTGCTTAGCGAGGCGATGGAATGGCCGGAAATCAAAGACTATTCGGATGCTTTAGAGTGGTTTGTTATCGCTCCGGTGCTGTTCTGGGTGCTAACGATGGTTTTGATCAGAAAAGCCGGTCCGCAGTTGTTGAATATCGAGTTCAAGGCACGGCTCAAGACTTTCAGCGGTTGGTTGGTATTGCTCTCTGCCTGGATGTTTCTCAGCAAATTAAGAGCGTATTACGGTCCTGGCATGGTGATCTACTTTTTGCTGTTGATTTGGGCCGCGGATATTTCCGCCTTTTTTGCTGGTAAAACTTGGGGTAAAGATAAACTCGCGCCAGAAATAAGTCCGGGTAAAACCATTCAAGGCATGTATGGTGCTTTAATTTCCGCGGCTGTCTGCGGCATAGGTTTTACTATTTATGGTTGGATTACCGCGACTCAGCCAGAAGATGTTGACTCCGGAACGTTGCGCTTCCTCAATGGATTGGTGTGGACCGATATGTTGATATTGTCGGTGATGACCGTGTTGATCTCAATTTACGGCGATTTGTTTTTCAGTCTGATAAAACGCAAAAAAGGTGTTAAAGACAGCGGTAACTTGTTACCCGGTCACGGTGGCATTTTGGACAGAGTGGATAGCATCATTGCTGCCGCGCCTTTTTTCTATGCAGGGATTTTATTGATTGGTAGGGTGTTTTACGCATGAAAGGTCTTTGCATACTCGGAGCCACCGGCTCGATTGGCGTCAGCACTTTAGATGTGGTTGCGCGCCACCCCGACCAATATAAAGTGGTAGCGTTAACCGCCAACGGTAATATCGACGCCTTGTACGAACAATGTTTGGCCCATCGTCCGGAGTATGCAGTAGTTGCCAATCCGGATAACGCTCAAGCATTCGAGGACAAAATCGCCGGTTCGCCTCTTGCCGATATTAAGGTGTTAGCCGGCGCGGACGCCTTGACGCAAGTAGCAACCTTGGACAATGTTGACGCAGTGATGGCCGCTATCGTCGGCGCAGCAGGTTTGTTGCCAACTTTGGCCGCAGCAAAAGCTGGCAAAACGGTATTGTTGGCTAACAAGGAAGCCTTGGTCATGTCCGGGCAAATCTTTATGCAAGCCGTCGCCGAAAACGGCGCGACCTTGTTACCGATTGATAGCGAACACAACGCAATATTTCAGTGCATGCCTGCTGGCTATACGACCGGGCATACTGCCAAACAGGCCAGACGTATTTTGTTGACCGCATCCGGCGGTCCGTTTCGGCAAACGCCAATTGCCGATTTGGATACTGTGACCCCCGAACAAGCGGTCGCGCATCCGAAATGGGATATGGGCCGAAAAATTTCGGTGGATTCCGCGACGATGATGAACAAAGGCTTGGAGTTGATCGAGGCCTGTCTGTTGTTCAATATGGACCCGGATGCGATTCAAGTAGTGATTCATCCGCAAAGTATCATTCACTCCATGGTGGATTATGTCGACGGCTCTGTGTTAGCGCAAATGGGCAACCCCGACATGCGCACACCTATCGCGCACGCCATGGCTTGGCCGGAGCGCTTTGACTCCGGCGTGGTGCCGCTGAATATTTTCGAAGTCAAGCATATGGATTTCGAACAACCTGATTTGCAACGTTTCCCGTGTTTGCGGCTGGCCTACGAAGCTATCAAAGCTGGCGGCATTATGCCGACCGTTTTGAACGCCGCGAATGAGATTGCCGTGGAAGCCTTTTTGAACGAGCAGGTACGCTTTACCGATATTGCGCGCATCATAGAGCGAAGCATGGCCCAATTTACTGCCGATTGCGCCGATACGCTCGAACACGTCTTGGCAGCCGACCAGCAGGCCAGAGACGTTGCGAATAAAGTGATCGCCGAACTCAAACAATAGATTTGATGGATACTTTGCACACTTTGTTTTATTTCACCGTCGCCATCGCGGTACTGGTGGCGTTTCATGAGTACGGCCATTTTTGGGCGGCACGCAAGGTTGGCATCAAAGTTATCCGTTTTTCCATCGGTTTCGGCAAGCCGTTAATCAGCTGGCAAAAAAGCTCGGCCGATACTCAATTCGTCGTCGCTGCCATCCCGTTGGGCGGCTATGTGAAAATGGTCGACGAACGCGAAGAAGCCGTAAAGGCGGAAGATTTACCTTTCGCCTTCAATCGGCAGCCGTTATTAGCCCGAACCGCCGTCGTCGCAGCCGGACCGATTGCCAATTTACTGCTGGCCGTGGTTTTATTTTGGTTGGTGTTGGTCATCGGTGAAGCGGGCGTTAGACCGGTTATCGGTGGAGTGGAGGCCGGATCTCTGGCCGAGCAGGCCGGTTTTGCGGCAGGGGACGAAATAATCAGCGTTGATGAGACTGCCACGCCTACCTGGATAGAAGCTCTGGACACCTTGTTGACCTCGGCGATTGACGGTAAAACCGAAATAAGCGTAGTGACTAAAGCGATAGACGATAGTCAACAAGTACGCTTGATTCACTTGACCGAACAAGACGTACAAACCCCGGAAATGCTACATAAGCGATTGGGTCTGAAACCTTGGGTGCCCACTATTAAACCGGTTATCGGTAAGGTGCTTGAGGATGGGGTTGCCAAACAAGCCGGTTTACAAAGCGGTGATTTAATTATCAGCGCAGACGGCACCGCCATTACCGACTGGCAACAATGGGTAGATTATGTGCAGGCCCGGCCGGATGTTGAAATTAAGTTATTGCTGGAGCGTAGCGGCGCGCCATTATCCTTAAGCATAACGCCGCGTAGCGAACAGCAGGGTGAGGGCAAGGCTGTCGGCAAAATCGGCGCCGGTGTGGATACGCCGAAAGACTTGCTGGACTCCATGATGGTGACACATGCTTTGTCTCCCTGGGATGCGGTTCCGGTCGCCGGAAAGCGAGTTTGGTTTTACGCGGTGACCACATTAAAAATGATGGGAAAAATGGTGGTAGGTTCGGCTTCCGTCGAGAATTTGAGCGGTCCCATCAGTATCGCCCAATATGCCGGTCAATCGGCTGAAATGGGATTTACGGCGTTTCTGAAGTTTCTAGGCTTGGTTAGCGTCAGTCTCGGTGTGTTGAATTTGCTGCCTGTCCCGGTGTTGGATGGTGGTCATTTGCTGTTTTTCGCCGTTGAGGCCGTAAAAGGCAGCCCGATTCCGGAAAGAATACAACTGTATTTTCAACAGGCCGGCATGTTGCTGTTGATGCTGCTGATGGGTCTGGCGATGTTTCTGGATATAGGCAGATTATTTCAATAACGCTGAACAAAGCAGTCGCGTTGTGGTCAACCACATTCATTTCTAATCTTCCCTGGTAATTACATGAAAAAAATCACATACACGCTGGCTCTGACGCTACTGGCTTTGACTAGTCCAGCATTATTTGCCGACGAAGCCGCGATAAAAAAAGCCTTGAGTAACTTTATGCCGGGCGGGCAGGTTGACTCGGTGAAACCATCGGAAGTCAAAGGTCTGTACGAAGTGTCTATGGGCGGCAATATCTTTTATTCATCCGAAGACGGTAAATATTTACTGCAAGGGCAATTATTTGACGCCGAAGCAAAGAAAAATATCACCGAATCTAAGCTGGCTGAGGTGCGTAAAGCCTCGCTGGATAAAGTCGGCGAACAAAAAATGATTATTTTCAAACCGGAAAACAGCAAACATGTCGTGTCTATCTTTACCGACATCGATTGCGGTTATTGCCGTAAGTTGCACTCTGAAATCGATCAATACATGGCGCAGGGCATTACGATACGCTACATGTTCTTCCCTAGAGCCGGCAAAGGGTCGGATTCCTATAAAAAAGCAGTGTCAGTCTGGTGTGCCGCCGACAAAAACAAAGCATTAACCACCGCGAAGAAGGGTGAACATCTGGACGCGAAAACCTGTGAAAATCCAGTGGATGAACATATGGCCTTGGGTGAAGCGTTCGGTATGAATGGCACACCGATGATAGTCACGCAAAAAGGTAATATCCTGCCCGGCTATGTGCCTGCCGCGCAGTTGGCAAAAGTGCTGGCCAGCGAATAAGCAAATACAAAAAACCGCCAGCTTTCGAGTTGGCGGTTTGATGGGTTAGAAAGTTATCGGATCGTCACTTCTACCCGACGGTTTCGCGGTTCGGACGTTTCATCGCCGGTCTTGATCAACAAATTCTTTTCGCCGTGCGATGTCACGGCGACCTCTTTGACATCCATTTTGCCGGCATCGAATAACTTGCTGACCTGAACGGCGCGCTCATTAGCCAGCTTTTCGTTTTTGCCGGCATCGCCCACGGTGTCGGTGTGGCCTATCACTGAAATATCGGCGGCCGGATGTTTGCTGGCGGCTTCGATGATCTTCGGAATCAAGGCCGCAGAATCCGCGGTCAGCTTGGTGCCGCCGGTTTCAAAATACAATAAAAATGTTTCCGGTAATACCGGCTCGGAAGCTAAGGCTCGACCAAAGTCCTTATTGATCTTCTCTTGTTCTACTTTGAATACGGTTTTAGAGTTATCCAGAGCCGCACCAAAACCGGCTTGTTCAACCACGGTTTCGCTGCCGGCACCGCTGAAAATCACTTTTCCGGTTGAGCCGTCGTGATCTTCCAGTAAGACCAAATAAGATTTGGCGCAACCGCTTAAAGCCAGCGCGACTGCGAATGTTAAGGTTTTGGGTATGGAAATTGTCGTCATGGCAAATACTCAGTTTAATCTTCAACTTTGACTAAAAAACGTGTGCCTCTTACCGCAATCACGCCGGTGGGGGTTTTTACCGTTACCGCTTCCGGTTTGAGTTTGGCGATGACGCCGGAAATATAGTGCAGGGTGCCTTTTAATAAGCTGGCGTTTAATTGCAATTTGTCCTGTTGTGGTTCGAATTGATATGCTTCTATTTTGAATTCGGTATTCGGGCCGATCGACAAAATGGTATTGTCTTTCAGCGTTACCCCGGCTGCGCCGTTTTGGTCGGTTTTGATAACGTTGCCGACATGAATCGGCGAACCAAGGCTGGCTTTGATTGGGCCGCTACTCTCGTCAATAGTCGTTTGATCGTTGATGGTTTTGATGTAGCCGATGACTGTTTCATCGGCCGATGCCGCATTCGGCATGCAAAGGGCTAACCCCAGGCTACAACAGGCGAAAAGACGTTTCATAATGGCCTCTACAAACGGTGTTTTGGGACATCAATAGCCGCGCGGGCGGTATCGAAATTCAGCGTGTAAGTATAGACAGCATTTAATTGTTGTCAGATTCAAGAGCTTATTTGTTTTAGGGCTATTCGTACGCCGCTTTTATATATTGTCTCACCGGCGAAGGCGGGAGCCTGGTGGCTATGTGGGATTCGGTTCGTGGTCTGGCTTTCTGGCGCGCGCTCACTATCGGAAACCAGCGCTCATAGAAGGGTTACCTGCATTAGATAAAAGTCTAAGCGGCTTAACGGGTCAGCAATTCCACCCAGAACGTGCTGCCCACACCCGGCGTGCTGCTAACCCCGACGGTACCGTTCATCAATTCCGCCAGTTGTTTGGTAATAGCCAATCCAATACCGGTGCCTTCTATTTCGGTATTATCCGCACCCAGGCGCTGAAACGATTGGAATAACAATTGTTGTTGTTGCTCCGCCAGACCGTTGCCGGTATCGGTGATAGAAATTCTCACCCGGTTATCGTCCACCCGTCTGCTGCTCAAGTTGATGGAACCGTGGGGGCGATTGTATTTCACGGCGTTGGACAAAAAATTCAATAAAATTTGTTTGGCGCGTTTCGGGTCTGCTTGCAACTCAATGTTCTCGGGTAAGCAATTATCGACAAGCAACGCCAGACCTTTATTTTGCGCCAAGGGTGTGATCAGGGTTTGGCAATCCTTGATCAGCTCCGCCAAATTGATGCTGCCGATATTCACGCTGATTTTGCCGGACTCGATTTTAGCCAGATCCAAAAGCTCGTTAATCAGCCCGAGCAAGTGCAGGCCGGCCTTGAGTATTTCATTCACCGAGTCCAGGTGAGTTTCAGCCAAAGGATGTTCCTGGTCGTCCATTTGCATCAGCTGCGCAAAACCGATAATGGCATTTAGCGGGGTACGTAATTCGTGGCTCATTTGCGACAGAAATTGGCTTTTGGCCAAGCTGACTTGTTCGGTCCGGTTAATCAATTCCCGCATTACCGTTTGTTCTTCGGCTTTTTTCAGCAGCATTTTCGCCATGAGCATCCGCTCGCCAATATCGTTGATGGTCAACACCGTGCCCATCAGTGCGCCCCGACTGCCTATCAAAGGGGCGATGGTCAGATTCGCGTTCATCGCATAATGGTCGGAAATGGATAAGCGGGTATTGCTGATTTTCAACGGTCCTTGATTGATGACGCTTTGTTGTATCAATTCTGCGATTCGATGCGGTTTGCCGTCTATTTCCAAATTAAAAATGTCGTCGATATTTTGACTGCTAGTCTTGGGACGTTTGCTGCCGATGATGTCCAGAGCGGCGGCATTCATGTATTCAATCGAGCCTTTGTTATCGGTGGTGATTACCCCATCGACGATAGCGTTTAAGGTGATATAGGCGCGCTTTCGTTCTGCGAATAAGGATTGGATCAGTTTCTCAAAATGCCGCCAGCTGCGCAGTGGATAGCTGATTATTAACACCAGTAATGCCACGGACGGTGCAAACCAATAGTGGCTGGTATGCAGTAAGACTAAGCAAAACAGTAAAATTGCCATGGACAGCATAGAAACCGCCAGCGCCAGCCAGCGCAGTGAAAAACAGGTGCTGATCTTGATGGCGATCCCGGCTATGGCCAGGCTTAACAGAAATTGCCAATGGCCCGGTAGCGGTTGCCAAAGCGTTTGCTTAATCAGGCCATCCAAGCCGGCTGCGACGAAATCCACACCGCTCATGGGCCGACTACCGATAGCCAGAGGTGCCGGCAGGTCACGTTCTATACCGCTGGCGGTGAGCCCGACCAATACGTATTTATCGGTGAATAATTGTCCGGACACATTACCCGACAATACGTCCAAATAAGAAACCCTAATGAAATCACTATCCGGCGCAAAGAACGGCAACCACACCCGGTAATCGCCATGAATGCTTTCTGGCGTTGTTTCGATCCGTAAGCCCGGTAAATCGGCAAGTATCTCCGGATGGCTCAACGCATAAATAGCCAGTGGCATCGCCGACCACTGCGAGTCGCCCAAGGACAATCGCAATAAAATGCTTCTACTGATGCCGTCTTTGTCCAAATCGACATTGGCGTGCCCCAGGACTGCATGTTTGGCATAGTCCGGCAAGGGCAGCGTTTCCACCATCTTGTTATCGTTTTGTTCGATAATTACCGGCAGTACGACCTGTCCATAATTGGCTAGAGCACGGCTTAAGTGCGCGTCCAACTCAGGATGTTGCCGATCCGCTTCGGAAAAAATAAAATCCAGCCCAATTGCCTTGGGTTTTGCCGGTGCTAGCGTCTCCAGTAGGCGAGCGTGAATATCTCTTGACCAAGGCCAGCGCCCCAGTTTTTGCAGGCTTTTTTGATCGACTTCGATAATGACAATATCTTTTGAAGCCGGTGTAGCCAGCAGCTTTAGTTGGGCATCATAAATCCACCGATCAAAGCGCCACAGTGCATCCGTATAGCTTAAGCCGACTGTAAATAGTATCAGCAGCAAGACGATCAATGATTTTTCGAAGCGGCAAGTCGCCATGGAATTTACTGTGAAAGTGGAAATACTAGGAAAAGTATACTAGTTGCAACCGCAAACAGTTAATGTAAAACAAGGCTTTCCGCTGTTAATGGCCTGACAGCAGGGCGCAAATTGTCTTGAACCCGCAACCCGCCACTATCAACGCTTGTTAGCTTTTAGCAGCGCTTTCAATCGATATAAAGCGTCCAATGCTTGCCGAGGACTTAAATGATCGGGATCGAGTTCTTCCAGCAGCACGACCGCCGGATGGCATTCCTGACTGGTGAATAAATCAAACTGGTTGATTTCGCTATGATTTTGCAGCTCGATATAGGCGGTGTTTTCCAGTTGGGCCAACTTGTTTTTGGCGTTGGCAATCACACTCTGCGGCACGCCGGCCAGTGCCGCCACTTGTAAACCGTAGCTTTGACTGGCCGGACCGTCTTTCACGGCATGTAAAAATACGATCTTGTCGCCGTGTTCCATCGCGTCCAAATGGATGTTATGGATATTGCCTTGTTCTTCGGCCAACGTGGTTAATTCGAAATAATGGGTCGCGAATAGCGTGAATGCCTGAGTGTGGCGAGCCAAATAATCGGCGCAAGCCCAAGCCAACGATAAGCCGTCGAAGGTGCTGGTACCGCGGCCGATTTCATCCATCAATATCAAGCTGTTGCTGGTGGCGTTATGCAGAATATTGGCGGTTTCCGACATTTCCACCATAAAAGTCGAGCGGCCGCTGGCCAAATCGTCGGAAGCACCGATGCGGGTGAATATCTTGTCTATCGGTCCGCAGCGCAGTGCTTGCGCCGGCACATAACAGCCGATGTGAGCCATCAGCACAATCAATGCCGCTTGGCGCATATAAGTCGATTTACCGCCCATGTTCGGACCGGTGATCACCAGCATCCGCCGCTCTGTTGAGAAATTAAGATCGTTGGCGACGAAGGGAATACTGGATAGCGTTTCCACCACCAGATGCCGGCCGGCGATAATGTCGATGCCCGGCTGTTGGTCCAATATCGGTTGGGACAAGTTTAAGGTTTCGGCACGTTCGGCAAAATTGACCAGCACATCCAGTTCGGCCAAGGCATTGGCGCACTGCTGCAGATCGAGTAACGCATTGCCTAGCGTTTCCAGCAACTGATCGTATAAGGCTTTCTCGAAGGACAGGGATTTTTCGCGGGCACTTAGCACCTTGTCTTCAAAAGATTTAAGCTCCGGCGTGATGTAGCGCTCCGCACCTTTCAGCGTTTGTTTGCGGGTGTAATGCACCGGGACTTTGTCGGCTTGGGCATTGGAAATCTCGATGTAATAACCGTGCACTCGGTTGTAATTGACCTTGAGTGTAGCGATACCTGTAGCCGCTCGTTCGCGCAGTTCCATATCGATCAGAAACTGGTCGGCGTTTTGACTGAGATTACGCAACTCGTCCAACTCAGGATGATAACCGGGGGCAATCACACCGCCGTCGCGAATCAGCACCGGCGGATTGTCTATGATGGCGCGTTGCAACAGGGCCAGTAATTGCGGTTGTTCGCGCAATTGCGTTCGCAGGCTTTCCAGATGCGGATTGTCGCTATCGGCCAGTTGGTTTTGCAGTTGCGGCAAAACCGCCAAGGTCTGTCGCAATACCAGTAAATCACGTGGTCGCGCTGACTTCAAAGCAATCCGAGAGCTAATCCGTTCTATATCGCCCACCTGACGCAGGCTGGCTTGTAGATCTTCATGTAAATGATTCAGCAACAGGCTGGCGATGCAGGCGTAACGGCCATTGACAACGGCATGATCGCGTAGCGGTCGGTGTATCCAACGCCGTAGGCAACGGCTGCCCATCGCGGTGGCGGTTTTGTCCAACACCCCCAACAAGGTGTATTGCATTTGGCCGCTGGGATGGCTGTCCAGCTCCAGATTACGGCGGCTGGCGGCGTCCAAGCTAATGCTGTCGTCGCTGTTCTCGACGCGGATGCCTTGAATATGGGGCAGGGCGCTTTGCTGGGTATCGCGGATGTATTGCAACAAACAACCTGCCGCGCAAATGGCCGACGGTAAATGTTCGCAGCCGTAGCCTTTTAAATCGTGGCTGTTGAACTGCTTTAAAATCAATAGCCGACAACTATCCAAGTCAAAATGCCAGGGCGGCCGTTTGCATAAGCCCCGGCGTTCCTTGATGGCCGACGGCAGTTTAATATCCTCGCTATACAACAATTCAGCCGGGTTCAAGCGCTCGATCTCGCTAAGTAGCTGGGTTTCGCTGTCCAATTGCTGTAGTGTAAATTTCCCGCTGCCTAAGTCCAGGCAAGCCAGCCCGAAGAACTTGTCGAATACGGCTAAAGCCACCAGCAGGTTGTCCTTGCGATCCTCCAACAACGCTTCGTCGGTGACAGTGCCTGGCGTGACGATGCGCACCACCTTGCGTTCTACTGGACCTTTGGATTTGGCCGGGTCGCCGATCTGCTCACAGATTGCAATCGATTCGCCTTGTTTAAGCAGGCGGGCGATGTAGTTTTCCGCTGCATGATAAGGAATGCCGGCCATAGGGATGGGTTGGCCGCCGGACTGCCCGCGAGCGGTCAGCGTAATATCCAATAACTGCGCGGCCTTTTTCGCATCATCGAAAAACAGCTCGTAGAAATCTCCCATTCGGTAAAACAACAGCGTGTCAGGCTGGCCGGATTTGATGCGCATATATTGTTGCATCATCGGGGTGTGCTGTGTTTTGTTGCCTTGCCTGCTGTCTTGTTTTGTTTGGATATTCATTCGTAAGCTAATGAAATAACAGATAATATGTCTATGTTGTGAGCCGGGTTCACTCCAGCTACACTTTTCAAAACTTCCCTGCACTTTGCTGTTTAGTATAGGTTTTAGTATAGGGTTTTTCGAGTTATACTCGTGTCATCGATCAACATAAAAAACCTATACTAAAATGCAATTCGATGCCCGCACCGCTAAAGCTTTGCAGCCAGGACAGCATATGGCTTTTGACGATTACCCAGGACTGCGTTTGTCTGCCATGGCAAAAGTGAGAACTTGGTTTTATCGGTATAGAAGCACTGTTGATGGACGCCTTAGGCAGGTGTCAATTGGTCATTGGCCATCTATGTCATTTCCCGTGGCTATTGTCGCTTGGGAAGCTTTGAAAAACCAGCGTGATTCTGGTAATGATCCTGTATTAGAGGCAAAGCAAGCTAAGTTAGAGGCAAAAGCTTTAATATTAAAACAAGAGGCGGCAAATTCTGAAAACGCTTATACAGTTAGAGTGCTGTGTGATGAATATTTAGCTGGACATGTTTGTCGCCACAGAGCCAAAAAAGGTTCTACTGAAATTACTAGGATGTTTAACACAATGCTGGGTGATATGGCGGATTTACCATCCACTGCAATTACCCGCTCAATGGCTTTTGATTTGATTCAAAAGTACGCCGCAATATCGCCCGTGCAGGCCGGAAAATTACGATGTGAGTTAGGAGCAGCATGGGATTATGCAATGGATGCCGGCAGACTACCTGAAGCTGCAGTAAATTGGTGGCGCTTAATTTTACGTGGAAAAATTAGATCAAAAGGAAAGACCATAGAAGGTAAGAACATCGGCGTGGTCAAACGCGTACTCACTGAAGACGAAATCGGAGAATTGATAGCTTGGCTTCCAAATTTCGCACCGATAATTACTGACGTTCTAATGTTATATCTTTGGACCGGAACTCGCGGCTCAGAAATTGTCGGCATGTCAGGAACTGAAATTAGTGAAGAGGGCGGTCAAGTTTGGTGGACGATACCGAAAATTAGAACGAAAAATGCTCGACATGAAACTGCTACAGATCAAAGGGTGCCCTTATTCGGTAGGGGTTTGGCAGTGGTGTTACGGCGGAAAAAATTGTATGGAGACGGTTTTCTATTTCCATCCCGTCATAAAGTGGGGCACATCGAACAAAAATACGTCACTGAACAGGTGTTTTATAGACAGCCCTATAGTCAGATACGCCCTGAGCAGGTGAGGCCTCGATTAACGGTGACTCATTGGGCACCGCATGATTTGCGACGGACTTCACGCACCTTGCTTGCAAAATTAGGATGTCCAGATTCCGTAGGTGAAACGATTCTCGGTCATATGTTACCCGGTGTGGTAGGAACTTATAATCGGCATCAATATGACGATGAAAAACGCCTATGGCTCTTTAATCTGTCAGAGCATCTTGAGTCATTGGCAAATTTCTAGATTTAGGTTTGCCGTTGCGTCCGCCTATTGCCGTATTAGGAGGGGGTAATAAATCGGAAACAGGACGCGACTCAGCCCATTCTTCAATTTCGCGTAGTAACCAGCAGGAACGGCGTGCAGATGCTTTACGAGGCTTAGGGAACTCATCGGCACGAATCAATGATTGGATGGTAGATTCAGAAAGCCCTGTGACTTCTGAAACCGCCTCAAGATCAATCATGATGGGTCTCAATACCGACTGATGTTTATGGGCGTTACTCATGTATTTGTTGTCTACCAATAAATAGGTCGCTCGTTCGATCCGGCCTTGTTTTAAATAAAGCAATGACCGGATTGGTTGCCATTTTATCTTATTCAGGATTCAAATATTTTTGGTTAACCTTCTCATAAATGTATTTTGCAGATGCTGCAGCGATCAGTGAGATCTTCACGGGCTTTTAACAAAACCCAAGATTGACATTGTGGACACTTCGAAAGTTGAACTCGTTTATCTTTGATGTCCTGTGCCACCACCCAAGCATCGGAAAACTCGAGTTGTCCCAAGGGATATGATTTTTTATACGCATTAAAGGCAGTAATTAGCGTCTGGATTTGGCCTTCTTTCGATTTGGCCGTGGCAACCTGAAAACACACGGCGAAGATGGTTACATCTTTATACTTACGGCGACTACCGGTCAAACCTCGGGTTGAAAACTTGATCGATCCACGACTGGGCGATTGGCCATGTAATTGACGGTATGTCTGCCTCAGTAACTTTATTGGTACTCCCGTTGCTTGATGCACGATTTTGACTTTCGCATGGAGATTGAGCAGTTCTATCGCCAAGGTTTGTTGTTGATATTTCATGAGCATTAGCTGCCTCCCTTAATCAATAGTGCCACTTAATCCGAGCATGGCTTCCGCCATTGGGGGAGAGTCTTTCTTGATGCTTTGGATAAATTGACTCGAAAACCGAGGGGTAAAACATAGCCAGTTGGAGCGGGCAATGAAATCGATGTCTTCTAGGGATAAGCACCCAACGGCTGATCGCATGGATTCGTCCGAAATTCCCCGCACCAATTCCGTCAATACTGAATTTTCTCTAGCGATTTCCCTAGCTTTGATGAGCCAGGCCTGATTCATGGTATAAATCTCTTCATCGCATCCCAGCTGATCGATCGTCGTCAATTTGTCAAAGTAGCCCTTCAGATTTTTGAATGCTGACTGCATAATGTTATCGACGTGCCCAGCCATATTGACTATTTTCAGTTTCGATTTCAGATAATCGGATCCGAATTCGGCAACCAGTGGCAAAAACAATTCCTGAAAGAAACTCTGCGTGATGGTTTTGACGTCCTTAAAATCAATCGTCAGCGATTGCTGATTGGCAAAACACTCCCGTGCCAGTCGCGCGAAATTTTTGCCATGGATTGTCTGGGGTATTTGGGAATGGGTGGCTGTAACGACAACGATATGCATGCGACTTCTCCTTAGTAGCTCATTGATTGCCTCTAACGAGTGCTTGGTTTGTTCAAAGATTGACTTTTTGATTTTGCGGAAACCCAACGCCGCCGCCCCGACCGATCAGTCCACACCTCGCAGATAGGGCATTGGCTAAATGCGGCATCAGGGTGAATCATGCCCAGGTAGCGGGCGCGGCAACGACCGCAAACCATGAATACCAAATCACCCGCAGAGAGCAGGCTGGTCAAATACCAAGCCCTGTTGATGTCTAACGGATAAAGTTGACTGGAGCGTGGTTGGATAAATTGCCTATCGGCTAAAATTCTGGAAGCAACCTTGGTGTATATCTCATAGGTCGCAACCAGTAAGGTCGCGCTTAGGCTTGGGGTAGAAAGCCGGCTCCTAATGTCTTCAATAATGCTTAAAAATAAAGAAGCATGAATATTGTTGAATGCTGAGCGAATGGCCCATTGATGATCATGTGGCAGCATGCCTTGTTTGGGCGATTTTCCTTGTATAGCTTTAAAAAATGTGATGCTTTGCTTTCGGGTTAGATGGCAGAGTTGGCTGACAATTGGCGGACGGGTGCCGAGTTGAATTAGCCTTTCCGCCAAGACCAAGTCTGCGCCTATATTTGACCTGCTTTTAAACGGCATTGGTTTCATCCGCAGTTCTAGTGATACAAGGTTGGAGGAGATCCACATAGGCAACCAGGGGCAAGTTGCTTGGGGTATAGACAGGCAATAACTGAATCACAGCGCGACTGCTTTCGGCGTGTTCACGAAGTTGCTCCTGTGTCATGCCGGCGAGACGGTCTATGCCAACTCGATCTAATCCAAATCGCCAGGCCGCTTCTTCAGGATTACTGCGCGCGCACTCTCTAGCAAGCATGAGATATTCGAAATTTAACCGGGCAAGATCTTCGTCCAGTGTTGACATAAACGCCTCTGAGTTGATTAACGACTGTTGTCGATATGCTAGGAGAGCAACGCGCAAATGTCTCGGTCGCAAAGTGACCTGATTTGGGTCACAAAGCTCCGGAAGCCTCGATTGATCTGATTTGGCGTTGTTGAAAATAATTGGCTTATTGGGCTGGTTATGCTTCTTTCGGCATGTGATGTGCGGCCAATTTGATAACGCCAGGCAATTTGCATGGTTTGATGGATTGAATGATTCTGAAATTCTTCTAACCTCGTTCTGCTTATTAGAGGCTTTGCCCACAACAAGTGGAGTCTTAATTGGCGTTTGACCTGAATAAGTGCTTTCCAAAATCATTTTTACTTCGCTCATCTCGCATTCGTTATGGAGGACATTGTTATGAATCGGCTATTCGCTAACCAGACCGCAACTACCGGTTACCTGGTTTGGGGTGGTTTATGCGCGAGGTAATTCAATGCTTGATCGATTGGTTGGATAGTGAGCCAAGCGATGAAAAAGGCCACCGCATATTGCGCGCGTTAGCTCAGGAATCGTTAAAGAAAGTGGATTTCGAAGAGTCGGAGCGACGTTTCACGGCCGATGCAATCGTCGCTGCTGTTGGTGAGTCCTTAGACAGTGCCGAACCTAAAAAATGGATCGACTGGCCGGGTTCGTTAAAAAAATATTGCGAAATCCGTGAACCGCAAATCATGGAGTTTGCCCGTAAGCGTAGGCTTTCGCATTATCCAAAGCCGGAGCGTAAAAGCACAAAGGGAGGGCCGGGACGACACACGACGTTCTATATCAAAGCTGAAACGGTTCCGGTGATATTGGAAGAAGACCAAGCAATCGAGAATGTTCGGGCTGGGAGCAACATAGCCGATTTGCAAGCCAGCTATCAACTGACAGAATTGGGTGAAGTCAAACCCAGTTGGATCGCGAGTTGGTTATTTCGGCACGGACAAATCGAATTACGCCGATGGCATGTATGGGGAGTACTGGGCTGGTTGGCAACAATAGGCGGACTTGCATTGTTAATTGCCTATGCAGGATGGCTATCGTTATCCGTGCCTAGGCCGGTGACAACGCAAGATTTGACATTACTGGTCAGTATTTTTGCGATTCCCTATGGTTCCTGGGTAACTATCATCAAGCCTTGGATATTATTGTTGGATGATCGAATTGTCGTAGCCCATGAACTATTCACAAATTTTTATGAACAGTCTGCGCAGTTCGAACTGCTTCGAGACGGAGATTTAAGAGTAATTCGGTTAGTTCGGTATTCGGCGGCATGTCCCATTTGTGGCGCCACTATTTATCTCGAAAAAGGCGAGCCGGATTACAGACGAAGATTGGTGGGGCGTTGTTATGAAAGCCCGAGAGAGCATGTGTTTAGTTTTGATAGAATCACTCGTTGCGGGCGATTACTGGTTGATCGATAACTTGTCGAGAGGAGCTGCTGCCGCACCGTTTATTCTTATTTCAATACATTTCATTTGCCCTACGACTAGCTGCGGCATACAATCGCCGCTGGTTTTAAGGTTCCCGCTCTTGGCGGGTGAAACTGGAAGTCGGTTAAATGCCGACGCTGCCCCCGCAACGGTAGGTGATTCGTCACGAGCCCGGAGACAGGCCTAAAACTGTAGTCAACAGTATTGCGGAGGGCGATCTGTCAAATCGGTTTTTTTGGTTTGTCTTTCCCTCTGTTATTCCGTCCACCTTTTTCGGAACAGACAACCATGAAAACACTCGCGGCATCTACCATCCTTTCTTCCTCAAAAATCCTGCCCGGCCTGAGTGCTATTGTTTTGGGCCTGACCGTCGTGTTAGGTTTGGGTTTCTTGCAGGACGCTAACAACTACCTGCATAACGCCGCCCACGACGGACGTCACAGCGCAGCTTTTCCTTGCCATTAACATGGCGGATTTTCGTAAGCTGGTCACCATCTCGCTACTGGCGGGACTATTGGGCGGCTTGTTACTCAGCGTGCTACAACACTATCAAACCTTGCCCTTGATTTTGGCCGCCGAACAATTCGAAACGCCATCGGCTGAGCATGTGCGTGACTGGCAACCGATGGACGGCTGGCAACGTAATGGCTTTACCTTGCTGTTCAATGGCCTAACCGGCTTCGGCTTTGCCTTGTTTATCAGTGTCGCCCTGTACTGGCGGGATCAACATGGTTACCTGTACGGACTCGGCTGGGGTTTGGCCGGTTATTTGGTATTTTTTGTCGCGCCATCATTGGGCTTGCCGCCGGAGTTGCCGGGCACCGACAGCGCCGAATTACACAGTCGCCAAGCGTGGTGGCTTTTTACGGCCGCCGCTACCGCGATTGGCTTGTTTGGTCTGTTTTTGACCAAACAGCGCTGGCTGCAAATCGGCGGCGCTGGCTTACTGGCCTTACCGCATCTGATCGGCGCACCGCATCCGGAGGTTGCCCAGGCTTTAGCGCCCGAAGCCTTACAACAGCATTTTGTGGTGTTGACATCCATCAACAACGCTATTTTCTGGCTGACCTTGGGCGCAATATCGGGCCGATTGTTGCGTAAAGTAACGTTTTAGTGGTGAATGCTACTGCAACACGCCATTGCCCGGCGATATTGATCAGCGCTCCTGCCTCCGGGCAAGGCAAAACCACCATTACGGCGGCTTTGGCCTATTACTATCGCCAGCAAAACCGCAAGGTACGCGTGTTCAAAACCGGCCCGGATTTTATCGATCCGCAAATATTGAGCTTTGCTTGCGGACAACCGGTTTATCAGCTGGATTTATGGATGATGGGCGAAGCGCATTGCCGTGAGATGCTTTATAACGCCGCCGACGCTGACATCATCTTGATTGAAGGTGTCATGGGCTTGTTCGACGGCGATAGCAGCAGCGCCGATTTGGCACAAACACTAGACGTGCCGGTGGCCGTTGTCATCGATGCGGGCGGCATGGCACAAACTTTTGCCGCTGTGGCTTACGGCTTAGCCCATTACAGAGCCAACTTGCCGTTTGTCGGCGTCATCGCCAACAAAGTCGGCAGTCCGGGTCATGCTAAATTGCTGGAAGAAGCCTTGCCGGACAGCATGCCGCTACTGGCGGCGATGGCGAAAGATGAAACGGTCGGCTTGCCGTCGCGGCACTTAGGCTTAGTGCAGGCCGATGAAATTGCAGACCTTGACCTTCGCCTGGCGCGCGCAGCCGAATTACTCAGTAGCCATGCGCCGTGCCGATTGCCGCAGCCGGTTGCCTTCGCGCCGATCGCCACCTCCCCGCCGCCACCGTTACTGGCTGGTAAGCTTATCGCTGTGGCTCGTGATGCGGCGTTTTCGTTTATCTATCAAGCCAATCTGGATTGTTTGCAAGCCATGGGCGCTGAACTGACGTTTTTCTCGCCGCTCGCAGACCACGTATTTCCCGAGGCAGACAGTGTCTACCTGCCCGGCGGTTACCCGGAACTGCATCTCCAAACATTGGCCGACAATGTCGCCATGAAACAAGCCTTGCAGCAACATCATCAAGCCGGTAAGCCGATTTACGCAGAATGCGGCGGCTTTTTATATTTGCTGGAACGCTTGATCGATAAAGACGGCCATGCGGCAGCGATGGCTGGTCTGTTACCCGGCAGCGCGCAGATGCAAAAACGCTTGGTGAATCTGGGCATGCACAGTTTGCAGTTAGAACAAGGCGAAATTCGCGGGCATAGCTTTCATCACTCGCAACTGGAAACCACACAGCAGCCGTTCACCGAATCGAAGCCTCAACGCAATCGTAGCCGTAGCGAAAACTTTTATCAGGTGGGTTCGTTGCGAGCGTCTTATCTGCACACCTACTTTCCGTTCAACCCCCAGGTCGCGGCTGGATTTTTTCTATGAGCACTCAACCTAAAGTATGGTTTGTCGGCGCAGGTCCCGGTGATCCTGATTTAATCACTGTCAAAGGTCGCGACTTAATTGCCAAAGCGGATGCCATTTTGTTCGCAGGCTCTCTGGTACAGGCCGCAGCGACGCAATGGGCACCAAGCGCTTGCGTGATCAAAGATTCCAAAGACATGACTTTGGAGCAGATTACCAACTGGCTGACCGAACAAGCCGGTCCGGGCAAAACCGTCATTCGCCTGCAAACCGGCGACCCTGGCTTGTACGGTGCATTGATTGAAATGGTGCAACCACTGGATGCGGCCAACATTGCCGTCGAAGTAGTGCCGGGCGTCTCGTCGGCATTTGCTGCGATGGCTTGCGCAGTCGAAAGCCTGACCTTGCCGGAAGTCACGCAGACCGTGATTTTGACTCGCGTTGAAGGCCGCACACCAATGCCGGACGGTGAATCCTTGCAAGAATTGGCCAGCCATCACACCACGCTGTGCCTGTTTTTATCGATCACCTTGTTGCCCTTGATCGAGCGCGAATTAAAAGCCGCCAACTGGGCTGATGATTCCCCGGTATTGGTGGTTCATAAGGCCAGCTGGCCGGGTGAACAACAGATTATTCGCGGCACCCTGGCTGATATTCGCGAACGCTGCCGGGCCGCCAAAATCAACAGTCAGGCCATGATCGTGATTAGCCCCACCTTGGGCGCGAGGCACTGGCCATCGTTAAAAAAATCCAAACTTTATGATGCCGGTTTTACGCATCGTTTTCGCCGCGCCGAGCGGCCTCAGCCTAAGGAATAAGCATGACAACCACCGTTCTCTTGGTCGGCCACGGATCGCGCAATCAGGCCGGCAACGATGAAATTCGCGAATTTCAACAACAATGGCAGGCGCAACACCCTGACTGGCGCATCGAGTTGTGCTATATCGAACTCGCCGAGGTGCTGTTGGAAGAAGGATTGAGCCGCGCCGCGCAAGGATCTAGCCGCGTGATAATCGTACCGCTGATCATCAGCGCCGCCGGGCATGTGAAGATGGAGATCCCCGAGCATATCGAGGAAGCCCGCGAAAAATTTCCAACCGTCGAATTCATCTATGCGCCGCATCTAGGCAGTAACGAAACCTTGTTGGCCATACTGCAAAAACAGCTCAATTCAGCGCTTAAATCACTGGCGATGCCGGATCCTAAAACTACCGGCGTGATCATTTTAGGCCGTGGCTCCTCCGACAAAGTCGCCAACGGGGAATTGGCAAAATTAGCGCGTTGGCTGTTTGAAGCTACCGAGCATGAACTCGTCGACATTGCCTTCACCGGTATTACCCATCCGCGTTTGGAAACCGCCGTGCAACGTCAAGTACGACTGGGCATGACGCAGATTGCGATTTTGCCCTATTACCTGTTTACCGGCTTGCTGATCGAGCGCATCGGCAAACAAATCGAACGCTTGCAAAGCCAATATCCGCAGATTGTCTTCGGTGCCGGCACTTATTTTGGTTTTGATCCGGCCATTTTTAAATTGCTTGATCAACGGGTTACCGAAGCCTGGGACCCGCTCGCGCCGAAAATGCTGGAATGCGACGGCTGTCAGTATCGCGAGCAAGCCGAACATCACCACCATCATTGATTAGCCATGAGCCACAACATTCAAACCGAACAACTGACCCAGGCTGGGCAACAAATCGAACACGATTCCTTTACCATCGTCGACCGCGAAGTCGGCGAGCACCATTATTCAGATGGGCAATGGCAAGTGGTGCGTCGCATGATCCACGCCACTGCGGATTTTGAATTCAATGGCCTGACCGAGTTTTCCGCGCATGCAATCGAAGATGGTATTCAAGCCATTTTAACTGGTGCGCCTATCGTTGCCGACGTGGAAATGATTTGCGTCGGCTTATCGCAGCCGCGCCTGGCGCATTTTGGCATCAGCGCCCGCCAGTTCATCGCCGATGCGGATGTCATAACCGCCGCCAAACAGGTCAACAGTACCCGCGCGGTACAAGCCATGCGTAAAGCGCAGCGCCTGGGTTTAATCGCCGGCGGTATCGTCTCAGTTGGCAACGCACCGACCGCGCTGTTGGAAGTGTTGCGGATGATCAAAGAAGAAGGCGTCAAGCCGGCACTGATCGTCGGGATGCCAGTCGGTTTTGTCTCTGCAGCGGAATCCAAGGATTTACTCGCCGAATTAGCCGATGTGTCATGGATCATCACCCGTGGACGTAAAGGCGGCTCGACCTTGGTCGTCGCGGCGATTCATGCCTTGTTGAGCTTGGCGGAAACCCGGCAGAAAAACGGCTGATAGCATGGCAATGCCGGAACGCAAACCCAAAGGTACCCGCAAGGGTTACACCACCGGCGCCTGTTCGGCGGCAGCGGCACGGGCGGCAGTGCAGGGTTTGCTGAATGGGCGCGTGCCGGACACTATCGACTGCGTGCTGCCCAATGGGCAAGACGTGGCATTCAAAGTCGAAGAAAGCTTCGTACAGAACGACCGAGCACATGCTGTCATCGAAAAAGACGCCGGCGACGATCCGGACTGCACCCATCGCGCTCGGCTGACGGCGGATGTGATGTGGATAGAACAACCGGACACTGTCGTATTGCAAGGCGGCGCAGGCATAGGCCTGATCACTCGGCCCGGTTTGGGGCTGGCGGTCGGCGGTCCGGCCATCAATCCGGTTCCGCGTAAAAATATCGAGGATAACATCCGTCTGATCGCCGCCGAAGCGCTAAAAACCCGAGGTCTACAGGTAACGATCTCGGTGCCGGGCGGCGAAGAGATGGCGAAAAAAACCCTGAATTATCGTTTGGGCATTATCGGCGGTATTTCGATTCTAGGTACGACCGGGATCGTGCATCCGTATTCCACGGCGGCGTTTCGGGCTAGCGTGGTGCAAGGCGTGGAAGTTGCGGCCAATCAGGGGCAGGCTAGCGTGGTGCTGACCACCGGCGGCCGCACCGAGAAATTCGTGATGCGCGAATTGCCCGAGCTGGATGAAAGCTGTTTCGTGCAAATGGGCGACTTTCTAACACCCGCACTGGACGCCGCCGCTCGTTGCGGCATTCAAAACATCATCATCGGCGGCATGGTCGGCAAGCTGACCAAAATGGCCCAGGGCGAGACCATTACTCATGCCGGTCGTGCACCGGTCGACGTTGAACTGGTCGCTGATATTGCCCGTAGCATCGGTGCGCCGGACGATGTGTGCGACGCCATCGCTGCTCAAGAAACCGCTCGCTACGCCTCCGAATGCATGGCCGAGTTGGGGTTGGAATACGAATTTCATGTCGAACTGGCTAACCGAGTCATCGCCACCTTGGAAAACCGTTATCCCGGCCGTTTTCACATCAGTGTTCTGGTGTGTGATTTCGATGGCAACAAACTGGCCGAAGCCGGAAGGAATTGATCATGCAAGCGATGTGCAGTTTTATCGGCGTACTCGACAACGGCGTCGCCAGCCTGAGCCAGGAGGCCTTGCAGGTATTACGCGAAGCCAAACATGTCATTGCCGGTAGCCGTCTGCTGGCAACGCTGGCTGATGACATCATTGAAGCCAGACACTACGACTTAACCGGGCAAATCAAACAAGTGCCGGACTGGATCAATGCCGCGTTGGCACAAAATGAAGCGGTCGCGGTACTGGCTACTGGTGACCCCTTGTGTCACGGCATCGCCGGGTTTCTGGCCGGCAAACTGGAATCCAGCCGTGTGAGTATCCTGCCCAATCTGAGCACCCTGCAATTGGCCTTTGCCGAGTTGAAATTATCTTGGCAAGCCGCCACTATCGTTTCGATCCACAGTAAGGATGCCGGTGAATGGCTGCGCGGGGCCACGCCGGAGCATGGCTTGTACGAATTGGCTCAGCGCTGCCGCCAACACGATTTGCTGGCGATATTGACCAGCCCGGACAACACCCCGGCGCGTATCGCCCGCTTATTGCAAATCGAAGGCTTGGCCGATGTGTTCGAAATGGCGATTGCCGAAGCCCTAAAGCAAGCGGAACAGCGCGTCAGCGCCTGGCTGACCATCGCTGAGGTGGCCCAAAACAGCTATCGAGATCCCAACGTCGTCATTCTGAAACGCAAAACGGCTTTGTCCGCACCGGTATTGTTTGGCGTCAGCGACGACAGCTTTCAGCAGCGCAAGCCGGAAAAAGGCCTGATCACTAAACGCGAAGTGCGTGCGGTATCGTTGGCGAGGATGCAATTGGCGCGTCGAAGTATTGTCTGGGACATCGGCGCCGGCTCCGGATCGGTGGGTTTGGAGGCGGCGCGGCTGTGTTCGGAGGGTCATGTCTTTGCCATCGAAAAAAACGCCGATGACATGGCTAATGTCGAACAGAATCAGGCTGCCTGGGGTATCAGCAATTACAGCTTAGTGCATGGCAAGGCGCCGCAATTTCTCGACACCTGGCCCGATCCGGATGCAGTATTCATCGGCGGTTCCGGTGGCGAATTGGCGGAATTGATAGCCTTGTGTTTAGGGCGTTTGCGCCCGGCGGGTTGGCTGGTGATGAACTTCGTCACGCTGGAAAACCTGTCCACCGCCGTCGATACCCTGAAACAACTCGGCGCAGACTGGGACGTCTGTCAGATTCAAGCCTCGCGTAGTAGCCCGATTCTCAATATGCATCGCATGCAGGCCGAAAATCCAGTGTGGATCGTATCTGCCACCCATTCTTTACAGCCCATATTATTCGGTCACGATGAACACTAAACTCGGCACCCTCTACGGCGTTTCCCTTGGTCCCGGCGATCCTGGCCTGATGACCCGGCACGCCTGGGATTTACTGACCGGTCCGGGCCATTGGACTTATCCGGTGCGCAAAAAAAACAGCGATAGTTATGCCTTGGACATAGCCTTGCGCGCCGGCCTGAAACTGCCTGTCGAACATAGCGAACTGCATTTTCCGATGACTCACGATGCCGAGATTCTGGCCCGTTACTGGCTGGCAGCAGCACAAACCGTGTTAGCACTATTACAACGCGGCGAGGATGTGTTGTTTCTGGTGGAGGGCGACGCCTCGACCTATTCCACTTTCGGCCATTTGCAACGCAGCGTGCGTGCTTTGCAAGCCGATGTCACCGTGGAAGTCGTGCCGGGGGTGTCGTCGTTTCATGCCGCTGCGGCGCGTAGTGGCGAACCGCTGGCTGATGTTGATGACACTATCGCCATCATCCCCGCCGGATACGGCATTGATCAGATTGAACGCCTGCTCGAGGATTTCGACACCTTGGTGCTGCTTAAGGTCAAACCTTTGCTGGACGATGTAATCGATTTGCTGCGCCGCCGTGATTTGCTCGGTCAAGGCTGGTTTATCGAAAAAGCCGGGGCGCCGGAAGAACGCATGGTGCACGACATCGCCAGCCTCGAGGGGCAAAAGGTCAATTATCTGTCGTTACTTATCATCAAAAACCCAGGCCGTCAGCGCAGCGAAATGCAGCGCGGTTGCCGCAAGAAAAAGGACTCAATCGATGAATGAAGTGCGTGTCGCCCTGGTGGCGATTACCAAACACGGCGCCGGGATTGCCACTCGCCTGGCACCACAACTCCCCGAAGCGGAGGTGGTGGTATCGGAGAAGCAATCCGAACATTTGGGTGATTTTGCCAATCCGCGTTGCGTGTATCAGGGGGCGTTGAGCGCGCAACTCGGCAAGTTGTTCGCATCCTACGACCAAATTATTTTTCTGGTGTCGCTCGGTGCGGTGGTACGGCTGATTGCGCCGCATCTTAAATCCAAGGATGTGGATCCCGGTGTGCTGGTGATCGACGATGCCGCCGAATTCGTGATCCCGGTGCTATCCGGCCATGTCGGCGGTGCCAATGCTTATGCCGAAAAGGTCGCCGCGTTGCTAAATGCCACGCCGGTACTGACCACCGCATCGGACGTGGGCAAAACCATTCCGGTGGATATCTTGGGCCGTGAACTGGGCTGGCAAGTGGAAGCCCCTAAGGTCAACATCACGCGTGTGTCGGCGGACGTGGTCAATCAACTGCCGATTGCCTTCGTGCAGGAAGCCGGCAGCTCAAATTGGTGGACGCGGCCATCGCCGTTACCGGCCAATATTCATCTGTTCCAGCGTTTCGAGGACGTTGATACCGAACAATACCGGTCGGTTTTATGGGTTACACACCGGGCCATCGATCCGGCCGTTTGGCAACAACTGGCTGAGCGATTGGTGGTGTATAGGCCGCCCACGGATCAAGCGTAAGTGTATGAAAGTCATGATTGGCATGGGTTGCGACCGCAATGCCAGCCTGGATACCTTGCGGCAAGCCTTGGCCCAGGCCTTGTGGCGTTGCGGGCTCGATGCATCTACGGTAGCCGGCTTGGCCAGCATCGACAAAAAAAATGATGAAGCAGCCTTGTTACAACTAGCCCAGATATACGATTGGCCGCTGTATTTTTATCCGGCTGAGGCTCTGGCCACCATCCCGGTACCGAATCCATCCGAGGTGGTCATGAAATACATGGGTACTCCGGCTGTGGCGGAAGCGGCCGCTTTGAGAGCGGCCAATGCCGAATTGTCGGATTTACTGGTAGAGAAACATAAATATTGCGGCACGGACGGCAAGAACGCCACCGTTTCAATAGCGAGAATCAAATGAAAAAAGCAGGCAAAATTTTACTGGTGGGTATCGGCCCCGGCGCGCATGAGCACATGACTGCCCGCGCTCGCCAAGCGATTGCGGAAGCGGACGTGGTGATTGGTTACAGCACCTACATCAAACTGGTGCAAGACTTGCTCGATGGCAAGGAAGTCATCAAAAAAGGTATGACCGAAGAACTCGATCGCAGTATCGAAGCGTATGAACATGCCAAGCAGGGCAAAATCGTCGCTATGGTGTCGTCCGGCGATATCGGTGTTTACGGCATGGCCGGGCCTACTTACGAACTGCTGCTGGACAGTGGTTGGACGCCGGATGATCCAATTCAGGTGGAAGTGGTCCCCGGTAGTACGGCGTTGTCGAGTTGCGCATCCCTGGTCGGAGCGCCGCTGACCCATGATTTTTGTTCGATCTCGCTGTCCGACTTGTTGACGCCTTGGCCGGTGATCGCCCGCCGCCTGGAAAGCGCGGCGCGCGGGGATTTCGTGGTAGCTTTGTATAACCCGAAAAGCGGTCGCCGCACGCAGCATATCGTCGAAGCGCAAACTATATTGCTGCGTCATCGGAGCCCGGACACGCCGGTTGCGATCGTTAAATCCGGTTATCGTGCTCGGCAACACATCCAGCTCGTACGCTTAGCGGAGATGGCCGATTGCGACATCGGCATGTTGACCACGGTGTTGGTCGGCAATAGCAGCACCTTCGTCCGTGCAGGGTTGATGGTAACACCGCGCGGCTATGCCAATAAATATGACGCCATGACAGGCGAAACCCGCGCAGGCGAAAAGGCGGGGCATTCGCTGAGCATGGGATTGGAGGGCTGGAAAGCTTGTGTGCGGCAATATTTACGCGACACGCCCAAGGTGACATGGCAACAGGCTGCAGCATACTTCGCACAACCGTTGGCGGACATTCTCGACGCCGTCAGCCAGTCCACGCCGAGCGATCAAGCCGGTTTATTCTGCTCGCAACGTGCAACCCCAGACAGTCATGAACGTTTACTTGTGTCACTCCAGGGTTGGGGCAAATTACGCGCCGTCGTGCGCAGCGAAGCGGGCGCCGTGGCGGAACTGTTGATCAACGCCGCTGATTTGCAAAGCAAAAACGGCTGGGTGAGTATCGTCAACAACGCCTTTCATTTGCACATCGACTGGCGCAAAACGCAGCAGATTTGGTTTGTCAGCCGTGATGATCAAACCTATGGCATTCAGGTACTCGATCAACACGGCGACGCCTTATTCAATTTATGGTTAGTCGCTGACGAAGCAGGATTCGACAGCACAGCCCTACAACACTACCGCAATGACCGAGCGCAATTTAGCGCCCCAACTGTTCTGGAACCAACCCACCATGACTGATAACACCATCCCCATGCCGGAAAAACCCAAAATGGGTGACTACAAACGCCACTTGCTGGTGTGTACCGGCCCCCGCTGTACAGAGAATGGCGAAGCACAAGCCTTGTTCGAAACCCTGGGGGACAAGTTTAAAGCAGCCGGCATCGACAAAGGCGAACTCAGGGTTAAGCGCACCCGCACCCACTGTTTCGCCACCTGCAAATCCGGCCCCATCCTTTGCGTGCAACCCGATGGTGTCTGGTATTACAACGTCAATGAAACCAATTTACAGCGCATCATTGATGAGCATTTGGTGGGCGGTCAACCTGTCGAAGCGCTGATTTATCATCAAAGTACTTGCTCGGTTCCATAGCAGTAAAACAAAGCGTTATGGATTATTTTCCTCTTTTCTTAAAAGTTAAAGACCAAACGTGTTTAGTGGTAGGCGCTGACGAAATTGCGGCGCGAAAAATTGAATTACTGCTGCAGGCTGGGGCGAACATCGTCGTCGTTGCTTTGGAAATTGGTAACGCGGTAGCCGCTATGCAACAGTCAAATCAAATCGTTATCCGTCAAAAAGCATTTACGCATGAGGATATCGACGGTATGGGGCTCGTGGTTTCCGCTACCAATTGCCGCTCCACAAATATAGAGGTCTCCAAGTTGGCGAATCAGCGGAAAATCCCTGTTAACGTGGTTGATGATCCGGCGTTATGTTCCTTTATATTCCCGGCCATTATTGATCGTTCGCCCCTACTTATCGCCATATCCTCAAGTGGTGTATCTCCCGTATTAACGCGACTTTTACGCGCCAGGGTGGAAAGTGCCATTCCGGCATCGTTTGGCCTGTTGGTGCAATTGGCTGAAAAATTCAAATTATTGGTCAAACAACGCATTGTACAACCGAGTCTGCGTAGAGTTTTCTGGGAAAAGATTTTACAAGGGCCTGTGGCTGAATTAGTTTTTGTAGGCAAGCAGAGCGAAGCGGAAGAATTGCTGCGATCGCAACTGCAGCAGGCTGACCCTACAGCAAATCAGGGTGAAGTGTATTTAATAGGCGCCGGTCCTGGCGACCCCGATTTATTAACGTTTAAAGCCTTGCGTCTGCTGCAGCAGGCAGACGTTATTGTTTATGACAGGCTGGTTTCTATCGAAGTGCTCGATATGGCCCGACGAGACGCCGAGAAAATCTATGTCGGCAAACAGAGGGATAACCATAGCCTACCGCAGGAGTCGATTAATCAACTGTTAATTGATTTAGCCCTGGCCGGCAAACGTGTCGCCCGATTAAAGGGGGGCGATCCTTTTATCTTTGGTCGTGGGGGTGAAGAAATCGAGTCCTTTATCCAACTCGGGATCCGCTTTCAGGTTGTGCCTGGCATTACTGCAGCGGCAGGCTGTGCCGCTTATGCGGGCATTCCGCTGACCCATCGCGATCATGCTCAATCCTGCACATTTGTCACCGGCCACTTAAAAGACGGCAGTATCAATCTCGACTGGCAGCAATTATCTCGTCCCCATCAAACCATTGTGATTTATATGGGACTGGCTGGATTGGCAATCATCTGCCGATCGCTGATCCAGTACGGTTGTCCGGCCAATCACCCCATTGCCGTCATTCAGGAAGGTACAACCCGAAACCAGCGGGTTTTAACCGGAACACTAGCGGATATGCCAAGTCGTATGGAACAGTCCGAGATCAAGCCGCCGTCACTGATTATTGTCGGTGCGGTAGTTACACTTCATCAACAATTGGACTGGTTTCAGCGTTCGGACTAAATCACAAGTGGAGGTTAGCATTGCCCGAAACTGAGGCTTTTTGGTAAACGGTCTCATTAGGAACAATATGAGATTCTTAAAAACGAGCCAATCAACAGACGATAGCGGGTTTATGTTCAAGAACTGACGAAAATCAACCTCGGAGGCGGTGGAGCGGATTTACATCCAGGTTTCCAGGGCGGTTCGCGATTGTTGCCAGAGATTGGAAATCCCCCACGAGCGTTTCAGATTGTGGAACAAGGGTTCTATCCACCAGCGACGGGCGTAAAACTCGACCATCGCTTCGACCTGACAGTTCGGTTTCAGTCACCAACAACAGGCGCGGCTTTGCCCAGGATAGTTTTTTGTCGTCGTAAAACTCGCACCAGCCGGCCCGCACAGGTGCTCCTTTCAGGAAGCGGGCCAAGGCTAGCGCCGAACGTATTCGCGTTTGCCCTAGATGGTCAGCGACAACTCAATCGCCGGCAAGGTGGTGATCGCCTCCGCCGTCAGGCGTTGGCCATACTTCCGCGGTCGGCCACGACCAGACTTGCCGGACATGTCGGGCGGCAAAAACAAGGCGGATCGATGCGGGCTTGGGTAATGGCCTGGATGCCACGGCTGAGCAACGGCAAAACCAAACGGCCGCGCATGAACCATGAGTCGCATAACAACCGTGTCGGCACCGTCTGTGTTGTTGCCAAGACTCGCGCAAGGCTAATGCGAGGGGCAGCTTGTTACGATTGCCGGTGTCTGACACCAAACGCGAAAAAATCTGCAGCACCAACTTAGCCTTGTTGTGACCCAAGACGCTGACGCTAAGCGTCGCCCAACATTGTGCCTGCACGAAATCAGGGCGACTGGTTTTGTGCTCATGATCGTGGCGCATCGCCAGTGTATCGTCGATCACCAAGTTCAGGGTTTGCACCGGCAACACTAGGCAGGCGCGCAGCAATCTGATGAAGGTCGCCCG
This sequence comes from Methylomonas sp. Kb3, assembly GCF_002834115.1. Classification (NCBI taxonomy): domain Bacteria; kingdom Pseudomonadati; phylum Pseudomonadota; class Gammaproteobacteria; order Methylococcales; family Methylococcaceae; genus Methylomonas; species Methylomonas sp. Kb3. Next base: position 46,183 of record NZ_PIZT01000017.1, read on the forward strand.
CGAACGCGGCGGCACGGCGGGAAGCAAGGCGGAAATCCATTGGGACAGAAAATGGCCACTACGCAGAGAAAAGGACATGAAGTGAACCCGGAGCAAATAAATGCTCCATGGGCCGCCACTCGACAATCTATCAATGGGTTGTCGAGTGGCGGCCGCGCGGGTTAGGTATTATATTAACTACTTTTTTACGCAACGTGAAAAAGCCATGCACAAAAAAGCCGCCGACCCTAACGGATCTGGCGGCTGAATGTCTAAAGTTGATTTTTCACTATCCATGAATGGAGCTTTAATTTGATTTCATTTGCGGTGATTAAGGAGAGCGCATTATTCGGCTGGATAATGCGCTAATATAAAAGTGACTTAGCTACCTATCAGCTGCAGGTGTTTGTGCTTGAACGGATTGAGCCGCTGGATACGCCATTACCGAAGCCAGTTTACCTTGCTGATCCAACTCCACCACGAAGGCTTTGCCGTACAACGCCGGACAGCCGCAAAAGTTTGGCAATAGTTGCTGCATGGCATTGGCTGGATCGCTGGCGGTATTGGCCACCACAAAGGCGATGAAGGCATCCGAATCACTTTCAAAGGTCGATTCCTGAAATTCATCGTATTCGCTTCTGAAACTGGCCATTTGTTGCAAAACCTGAGCCGAGCAATCGCCCTTGGGCACAATGATGTCATCAGCGTTTTCCTGACCTTGATAGCAAGCCTCATCCCTGATTTCAACAACATCCTGCCCAAGCCGGATACGGTAAGCATCGCAAAAACGTACGCTAACCCAACACCAAGCACCTTGGAATTGAGCTTGGTGCGTTTCATTGACCGTTTCAATCGCTAGCTCTTCGTCGTTAAGATGCCGAACCAGTGAATGAAGCCAATGCCCGTTATCCAGGTTGCCGTGGTACAGCAAATAATCACGGTTCCAGGCAAACAAATATCGCGCAGCGCCGTCCTGTTTGATGTCATCGTCAATCGAGACGATGCCGCGGGCCATTATGTCTGCACGGGGCATGGCTTTTTCCGGCCGCTGCTCGAAGTTATCAAAAACTTCGGTATCGCAAACCGGATAAGCGATGATTTCGCGTAAGGCCTCGGGCGGTACTACGGGCACATCGTTGAGTAACCGCAGAAGCTCCCAATGCCGCAGCATGTCATAAAATCCGACAAATTCTTCGGCAGACAGCGTGGCTTTCATCTGGATAAAGCGCTGTTCGATGGTTTGCGCCAGCACGGCTTTAACCCGCTTGACCACATCAGCCTCGTCGACCAGCTTGTCACGATCCGGCAAGCGGGCGTGAAAACGGGCAGAATCCAGATGAATGATATGGCGGTGCGATGTATAGCTGTGCGAGGAATATATAGGTAAACCCTGCAGGTAGACATCGAACTCATATTGCGCCCCATTGGGTTGCTCCATGCCATGCAGATAAATCGCGCCAATCTCAGTGTCAACAAAAGTCAATCCGCTATCCAG
>NZ_PIZT01000019.1:0-47232 GCF_002834115.1 Methylomonas sp. Kb3
GCGGCTGCGACATCGTCATCGATCTGTTTAATAAAGGTGAGCTTAATAATTTGCTGGCGAGCGTGACCGCAAAGCTATAGGTCTGCAGTCTTGGTTCTGTGCGCCAATTAAAGGAAACGCTACAGGAGAATCGCTATTTTGCCGACAGATTTTTTCAGGCATCTTGTTAGAAAAATCGGCAAAAATGACGCGACCGTTTATGCCTTCAGCGCTCCGATTTCGTCCACGTCACCTCGTTCCGACCCAGCACAAGGTCGGATGTTGACTGTCGCATGACTTGAAGTGGTGTCGCAATGCCATGCAGGTTTTTTACATTTTGCTGCGAAAACCCGCCCGGCCTGCAGCTTCTGGGGGCTATTCAACCTGCGATTGATAATGCTTCGTTTCCACGGTTTCGCGGCGTTCGTTTGCTGAATCGAAATGCCAAACCAGCCGCTTCGCCAGCCAAACGGCCTGGACCCAAGCAAAATATCAAGCCGAGGTGTTGCCAGGACCGTTGAAGTGCATCGGGTTCAACAGCGTCAACCGTTTGGCAGGCGCTTGAAGGCGGCGATCCTGGGCGCTTACCCAATCATTTGCGCGTCCTACATCCCAAGGGTTTGTCCGGCATTAAGCCTGGCTAGCTGTTAACCGCTCAAAATCCCATTCGCAAGCATCATTTAGACGAAGCTCCGCCAAGCTTAGTAGAGGTCGGTACGGTTGCTCACTGCGGCAATTTGGTGGCCTGGGATTTCGTCTGGACCTTAGCCATGACTGGGTTTTTAGCTGGCTGAACCGAAGTATGGGCACTTGGAATAAGAGCTCTCAAGGTGTTCTGGAGTAGATCCGGTTTGTAGCTGTTCCCGTTGAAGGGCTTCGATTGCGATACCCGGACTCGAGCAATGGTTCTGAATTTCTCAATCATCACTTGGTTCGCTATATTACCGATCACCCTCGACACCCTGTCTTCAACCACTCCAGAGAAAAACGCCACGACGGCACCAAAATCAATAAAAATACTACGCCCCGCAACGACCGTACAAGCGCATCCGCGATCAACTCGACATTCCGGAATCCATCCAACAGACTCTTTGGGAGCATCATGCCAAGCTCAATCCCGTTACTAGCTCGCCTTTGAGCAATTTTTGAAACTGATTTTTTCAAAAGCTCAGGTTAGATCTAATGTGAGGATATAACTTTGATCCTTCGGGCACCTTTTTTCTTAGAGGCACTAAGGGAGCAGTTAATCCTATAACGAATGCAAGTCTGGTTGTTCTAGAAATTGACGATATAGTTGGTTGCGTCTCGGATAGTCTCGGCGTGATTGGTAGTTGTCGCGCTGTGCAACATCTTACAGTGGTAGGCTATTCTTGCTGTCGGCGGCCGCTACAATGCATAAGAAGCAGAGATCTATTTTAGTAATTTATTATCCGTCCGCAATTGCTGATTCGCGGTTGGTCCGATTGCTCGGCTTACACCTGCTTGCCCCATCGCCCCCTATCTTCTCATTCTGCTAGAGGTCCAGGCAAATCTGGGTCACCGTTCAGCCGTTGCTCCTGAATCGTTTTCCCTAATTGCAGTTTGAATACAGCTTCATAATGCCGTCATTCTGTTTCATCCATTTCGCAAAGTGAAGGTTTATTAAACTACTTGGGTGTGAATTTTTACTGGATCGCTACGTTTTGAGCTAGATGTTTTTTTGGTGCCTGAAACACAAGTGGGGGGGTAAGAAAAAATGCGAGGCGATAGATGGCGGAGTTTGGATCCAATCAATTAGGCTGCGACTTATCACATGCACAGTATTTGGTAACCTATCTATCCTAATTGAATTCGAACGGGAATTTTATCGAAACGTCGCTTAGATAGGTGTTCGAGTTTTGTTAACAGTAAAATTGCAAATGGGTGACAGCGCGCACCCAGCTAAATTAGCTTAATTTATCTTGACAAGGATTTGGCAAGTGGTAGACTGCCACGCACCTCAAGGGACCGGGGTGTCTTCGAAATGAAGGCTAATAACATGGAAAAACAAAGAACTCCCGATTTGATCGGGGATTTAGATAATCTTTTAGGAGGTAGAAATGGCTGCTACAACTGAATCAGTTAAGGCTGATGCTGCGGAAGCACCGCTTTTAAATCAAAAAAACCTGTGGGCAGGTATCACCCTGTACTTGGTTTTTTATTCTTTCATTCGTTGGTACGAAGGTGTTTACGGCTGGTCAGCTGGCTTAGACTCATTTGCTCCAGAGTTTGAAACATACTGGATGAACATGCTGTATATCGAGATCGTTATCGAAGTACTGTTGTTTGCTGGTATCAATGGCTATATCTGGAAAACTCGTGACCGTAAAGTCATGTCAATCACTCCACGTGAAGAATTGCGTCGTCACTTCACACACTGGACATGGTTGGTTTGCTACGGTTGGGCGATCTATTGGGGCGCTTCTTACTTCACAGAGCAAGACGGCACATGGCACCAAACTATCGTTCGCGATACTGACTTTACTCCAAGTCACATCATCGAGTTCTACCTGTCATACCCAATCTACATCATCACTGGTTCAGCTTCTTTCATGTATGCAAAAACAAGATTGCCTACCTACCATGAAGGTCTGCACTTGATGTATTTGATTGCGGTTATCGGTCCATTCATGATCCTGCCTAACGTAGGTTTGAACGAATGGGGTCACACATTCTGGTTTATGGAAGAGTTGTTCGTTGCTCCATTGCACTACGGTTTCGTATTCTTTGGTTGGGCTGCTCTGGCTATAATGGGTGTTGTGAACACCGAAGTAATGGCAATTGCAAAATTGCTGAAAAAAGATCTGGCTTAATAGCTTATCTTTAAAAGTAAAAATACTATCTCCTTTCCTGCCGCTGCTTTGTTTAAGTGGCGGTAGGATAAAGAGAAGTGAAAAAAATATAATTTTAATTCTTTAGGAGGTAAGCTAATGAGCGCATCTCAATCAGCTGTACGTTCACGTGCGGAAGCGGTACAAGTTTCCCGTACGTTCGACTGGATGATTCTTTTTACACTGTTCACAGCGGTTCTGGGCGGTTACCACATTCACTATATGTTGACTGGCGGTGACTGGGATTTCTGGACCGACTGGAAAGATAGACGTCTATGGGTAACCGTAGCTCCTATCGTTTCTATTACGTTCCCTGCGGCTGTTCAAGCATGCTTGTGGTGGAGATACCGTTTACCAATTGGCGCAACTTTGTCTGTTGTTGCTCTGATGATTGGTGAGTGGATCAACCGTTACATGAACTTCTGGGGCTGGACATACTTCCCAGTTAACATCTGCTTCCCATCTAACCTGCTGCCAGGCGCTATCGTTCTTGACGTTATCCTGATGTTGGGTAACAGCATGACTCTGACTGCTGTATTAGGTGGTTTGGCTTACGGCTTGTTGTTCTACCCAGGTAACTGGCCTGTTATCGCTCCATTGCACGTGCCTGTAGAGTACAACGGCATGATGATGACTTTGGCTGACTTACAAGGTTACCACTATGTTCGTACCGGTACACCTGAGTACATCCGTATGGTAGAGAAAGGTACATTAAGAACTTTCGGTAAAGACGTTGCTCCAGTATCAGCGTTCTTCTCTGGATTCGTTTCTATCATTATTTACTTCTTGTGGCACTTCTTCGGCAGATGGTTCGCTAAAACCGACTTCATCGCTGACGACGCGTCTTAATTAGAAGAATAGTAAGAAAATGAACCTGGTGGTTCTAGATAGCTACCAGAAAGTCTTAATTAAAATTCTCTAGTGATAGAGGAGGAAATATGAAAATAATAAAAGACAAAGTTGCAAAACTGTCCTTTGTCGCACTGTTGGTCGCAATGACAGCAGCGATGTTCTATGCTCCAACAGCATCTGCTCACGGTGAAAAATCACAGGCTGCGTTCATGCGTATGCGGACGATTCACTGGTTTGACCTGAACTGGTCAAAAGAAGAAGTGCCTGTTAATGAAACTATGACAATTTCCGGTAAATTCCTGGTATTCGCAGGCTGGCCGGAAACTGTTGATAAACCAGAAGTTTCATTTTTGAACGTTGGTATTCCTGGTCCTGTATTTATCCGTGCAGGTTCTTGGATCGGCGGTCAATTGGTTCCTCGTTCAGTGTCTCTGGAATTGGGCGAAGTTTATGAGTTTAAAGTTCTGTTGAAAGCTCGTCGTCCAGGTGACTGGCACGTTCACTCTATGATGAACGTACAAGGCGGTGGTCCTATCATCGGTCCAGGTAAATGGGTAACCATTACTGGTTCTATGAGCGAGTTTGTTAACCCAGTTACTACTTTGACTGGTCAAACAATCAACTTGGAAAACTATGCTCTGGACAACGTTTATTTCTGGCACGCAGTATGGTTTGCTATTGCGTTCGCATGGTTGTTGTTCTGGATCAAACGTCCATTGTTCGTTCCACGTCATATCGCTGTTAGCACAGGTAAAGCAGATTCTTTGATCTCAGCCGGCGACAAAAAAGTTGGTATGATCTTCGCTGTCGGTACGATGGTAATCGTTGCTGCCTCTATGGGTGCAACCAACGAAAAATACCCTGTAACAACTCCTTTGCAAGCTGGTTTGTTGCGCGGCATGAAAACTTATCAAATGCCTGAAGCTAACGTTTCAGTTAAAGTTGATGACGCTACATACCGTGTACCAGGTCGTGCAATGCAAATGACCTTGACCATCACAAACAACGGCGACTCAGCTGTACGTTTGGGCGAGTTCAACACTGCAGGTGTACGTTTCTTGGATCCAGCTGTTCATGAAGATGATACAGCTTACCCAGACGATTTGCTGGCTGAAGAAGGTTTAACTGTTAGCGATAACAGCCCTCTGGCTCCAGGCGAAACACGCACAATCGAAGTTACTGCTTCTGACGCTGCATGGGAAGTATATCGTTTAGCTGACTTGATCTACGATCCAGACAGCCGTTTCGCAGGTCTGTTGTTCTTCTGGGATGAAAAAGGTAACCGTCAATTGGTAACAGTTGATGCTCCTCTGATCCCAACTTTCATCTAATAGTGAAAGTGTTCTAAGTCGAAATACTTAGGAAGAAATTGAAAGCCCTCGCTATTGAAAGATAGCGGGGGTTTTTTTTAGGTAATATGCTCGGAAACCGCAGGAAAATGTTAAAAATGAAAAAAGTGCTAGTAATTGTGGGGGTTTTAGTGTTGAGCGGTTGCTCGGAAAAAGAAGAATATCAGTCCGTAGTATTGGAACAGATGAAGAAAGATAAAGATATTAAGGACTACGGAATTGAGCCGGAATTAATGACAAAATGTGTCGTCGATACTTCGTCGAATGCTATGCCAGGGTTATTCATATTAGATCCTGAAAGGCGTAAAGCATATAAAAATTACGCGAAAATGTTGGATATTAATAAGTCAACGGATCCACAAAAAACATTAATCGAATTACGAGAAAGTTTCGGTGCAGCCAAAGAGCTTGCAGAAGCACATTCAAATTATGTCGAAAGCGTAGTCGAATGTATGTCTGGTTTAGTGACTGGCGGAGAGGAAAAGTTAAAAAATACAAAATAGGATGACGTTTTAACGAAAGCTATTTTGGTTATTACTCAAAAGTGAAATGCAAACCCAAATATGAGCAAGGCGAGTCTTAGGAGGGTTGTTGGTATATTCAGGAAAAAATGAATTAAAAGGAGTTTATGTTGCAAAGAACCTCTGATTACTTCGGTTTTGCAAGACAACTAGGTGCCCATCATTGATTTAATTTACGCTGAAATTCGATGTTACGAATTAATCAGAGACTCCCAAAGCGACGAAATCAGAAAGGTAACTAATGGCCCGAAACGTTACCGAAACTGCCGCTAGCTTAATGCATCACCGCCGTTGTTATCCTTAATCTTACAGAACTGTAAATTACTTACTTTGATGTTTGGGAGCTTCTCAAGCTCATAAGATAATCTGATCCTTTAATATCCCCGCTCAACTCGCCGGGATATTAAGTAGCGACAGGAATCTCTTTATATAAAAATGCGTTCCTACAATGAGATTAAAAAGGCAAAGTCGGCGGAGTCAGTTTGCATTCCTCGTTTGAAAGGCGACATATTTTAGAAGCTACTAAAGCAGGAGTTTTCCGTCCATCATATAACTATAATTTCGACAACTAATAATCTGCGATGACTGTTCTTCTGATTGAGAATCGCACAATTGATAAGATTAGACTGCTATAAAATGACTAAGTTTTTAGATAAAAGCTGACGTAAGTTGCTAAGCTATTTAACTAATGCTAACGGTAGGACGACAATCGTGCCAATTATCTTAAAAGTACTTTCTTACAAAGGTTTACCACTACCTACTGAATTGAGTGCCGAATTCGGTCAGTTAGGCGGAACAATAGGCAGAAAAGCAGGAAATACCTTGGTATTGCCTGATGCGGAAAACTTTGTATCAGGCCACCATGCTGAAATCATTTATGAGGACGGTGGTTACTTAATAAAAGACACAAGTAAAAATGGTACATATTTATCAAATGCCGGACTGAATATAAACGATGCACAAACAAGGTTATTAGATAGTGAAATTTTGCGGATCGGAGAATATGAGATTATTGTAGAACAGCCATCAGCCAAAATATCACCAGCTTCACCCATTAGCGTCGAGAGTATTTCGCCTTCACCATTTGCCCAACCGTTTCAAAATGATCAACAGTCAATAGTCAACGAACCTCTGAATTTCTCGATTCCGAATAACGTAGCGAGTTCTCCCTTCGGAGAGCGTCCTCCTGCTTCCCCTTTTCACGATAGCTTTACCGCGCCCGAGGTGCTACCTCCCCAGAGAGATGGTAAAGATATTGCCGAATTCTTAAAAGGCTTAGATTCCTTAGGTGCGTTGGATGCACCCCTCAGCGAGTCTTCCGGGTTAGAGTTCCCAAGTTTGGAAACAATAAATTTATCCGAGCCTATTCCTTCGAGCATAGCGTTAGATTCTAAAGACGTATTCCAAAATACGCCTGTTATTGAGCGTGAAGATGGGCAGGCGGCTTCGCAAGCCAGTGTAGAGATTACGCTAGCACCCAATACGGAACCATTTATTGGGTCTAAATCGGGTGATGCGACGCTCATGAAGATGTTTCTGGATGGTGCGGGAATAAAAGATCAATCGTTTTTGACGGAAGAGCAGTGGCCGGAGGCGATGAAAGCGACCGGTGTGTTATTCCGAAATTTGATCGAAGGCTTGATGGACGTTCTACGCGCACGCGCGGAAATGAAAAGTGAATTTCGAGTTTCCGTCACCACAATCCGCTCATTTGACAATAACCCGCTAAAATTTAACCCAGATGTGGAAAGCGTACTGAAGCTGATGCTCGCACCGAATAATCCCGCGTTTATAAATTCAAATGATGCGGTAACTGAAGCGTTCAGGGATGTTAAGTTTCATCAATTGGCGATGACGGCAGGTATTCAGGCTGCACTAGGGGAAATTTTGCATCGTTTCGACCCAGACACCTTCGAAAAGGTGTTGGGCGAAGGGATTGTTTTTCAGCGAAAAGCCAAGTGTTGGGAGCTTTTTTGCGAAAAATATCCGGAACTGAAAACACAAGCAATTGAAGGATTTTTTGGAGAAGAGTTCGCTGAAGCTTATGAAAAGCAGATGCGTCTATTTGCGAGGCGGTGAAAGTTTGCAACTCAACTCAATTGAATTGGTAGCGAAAATTTCATAAGTCATTGTTAATAAATAATAAACGGTACCGAATAGAGTATGTCAATCAATAACCGGATTGTTTGGTCAGAAGGCATGTTCCTTAGACCTCAGCACTTTCAACAACATGATCGTTATCTTGAAAGTCGTATTGATGGTCGTTGCTATGGAATCAGGGCATATGATTGGGGATTTTCGTCGCTAAAACTAGATGCAGGGCAATTGGCGATAGGAAAAATCACTCTGGCAGCTGCTAGAGGGATTTTCCAGGATGGTACCCCATTCCATTTGCCAAACGAGGACGAACTGCCGCTACCACTTGATGTCTCTGAAGGCATCGCCAATGAAGTAGTGTATTTAGCATTGCCGCTGAGTCGTCCTGACTCTGTTGAAGTTGATAGCGACAATAACCCCGATGGATTGGCGAGATACCGCATCACTCATAGGGATGTCAGAGACAACAACGCGGGGTACGACGCACGTTATCCCGTGCAAATAGGCAGTATTCGTCCGAGACTTATGCTTGGCAACCAAGAAAGATCGGGCTATCTGTGCTTAGGGGTCGCCAATATCGTTGAGGTGCGCGCCGACAAAACAGTCGTACTGGATGAGAAATACATTCCCGTGGTGTTGCAGTCTTCAGCCAGTAGTATTTTGAACGGCTTCGTCCGGGAGTTGCAAGGTCTGTTGCATACCAGAGGGGAGGCGTTGGCAGCCCGCGTGGCGGGAACGTCGCAAGGTGCAGGCGTCGCAGAGGTTGCAGACTTTATGTTGCTGCAAACCATCAATCGGTACGAACCCTTGCTGGCACATTTGGCGGGGGATGCGCTGCTACATCCGGAGACTTTGTTTTCCTTGTGCCTGCAGTTGATGGGCGATCTAGCAACCTTCTACCGTCAAAATAAGCGACCCGCAGTGTTGCCCGAATATAGGCATGACGACTTGCGTATTTGCTTTATCCCGTTAATTGATGAGCTACGGCGCCTGTTAAGCATGGTGCTTGAACAAAATGCGATTCAAATTCCTTTAACCAAACATAGCCAGTCGGTTTATTACTCTGGTCGCCCCGATGTGAAATTATTGGAGCAGGCAATCTACGTATTGGCTGCCAGTGCGCAAGTATCTTCGGAGATGTTGCGCACGCATTTCCCACCGCAGGTGAAAATTGGCCCGGTGGAAGAGATCACGCAATTGGTCACTGCTGCTCTGCCCGGTATTTCAATTCATCCTTTGCCCGTTGCCCCAAGGCAATTGCCGTATCACGCCGGATGTTCTTATTTCGAACTCGATAAGCAAAGCCCATACTGGAAGAAGATGATGGATTCCGGCGGTTTTGCCTTTCATATTGGTGGTAATTTTCCGGGATTGGAGTTGGAATTCTGGGCAATAAAAAAAGGGTGATGACATGGTGCAACAAGGACCTTTCGGCGATGACGACAAAACAGTGTTGCGGCCTTCGCCAGGTGGACGAATGCCGCAGCAGTCATCAGTGACACAAATACCGCCATCTCCGCCGCCCCAGCAGCCGACCTCAAATATCAACATTCCGTCACTCAGTGTGCTTTCCGGAGCGGATAGCGGTTCATTATTGACTTTATCAGCCGGCATTCTGTCCTTGGCGGCCAGGCTTAGAACAACCGTTAGCTATTCCGGGGTTGATGAACTAAAGCAAAAGTTGGCTAAAGAAGTCAGAGAATTCGAGAACCGTGGCTTGAATGCAGGGTTTCAGCAAGAAACCATGCGTATGGCGAGCTACGATTTATGTACTTTTCTGGATGAAATTATCCAAAACACGCCTTGGGGCTCACAGAGTAATTGGGGGCATCAAAGCCTGCTTATCCTATTTCATAAAGAAGCCTGGGGCGGTGAACGCTTCTTCCAAATACTCGAACATCTGGTGAAACAGCCCGCGCAAAATTTGCCACTCATCGAGCTTTGCTATGTGTTGTTAAGTTTTGGATTCGAAGGCAAATATCGGGTCATGGCCAATGGCGCCAACGAATTGGAAAAACAACGGCTTGAGTTATACCAATTAATCCAGCGAGTAAGAGGGGATTTTCCAACGGAGCTGTCGCCACGCTGGCAAGGGCAAAAAAGCGGAAATAGCTCGTTGATAACGCAAGTGCCCTTATGGGTGTTCGCCAGCGTAGCAGGTGGCCTGTTGCTGCTTTGTTATCTGGGTTTTGCATTTTTTATTAATTCGGCATCCGATCCTGCCTATCGGGAACTACTGAAATTGGCCAAGGAGCCGGTACAAATGGCAACGGCTGCTACGATCACTCCGTCTGCACCGGTTATCGCCAACAGATTGGAACGCTTTAAACCGTTATTACGCGATGAAATTGCCCAGAATATGGTCGAAGTGGTCGACGATAGCATCATTCGCGTTCGTAATTCCTTCCCCTCCGGTAGCGATCAAGTCAAACCGGAGTTTCTACCGATGTTGAAAAAAATCGCCAAAGAACTCGAGAATGAACAAGACTCGATTTTGGTAACCGGACATACCGACGACAAACCCATCGTCTCTGCACGTTTTCCATCCAATTGGCATCTGTCCGCGGCTCGCGCTAAAAACGTCCTGGCAATTTTGACCGCATCCGCTCAACTAAAAGGTTCGGCCAGAGCGGAAGGCCGGGCTGACGGCGAGCCTTTGGAACCCAATGACACTCCCGAACATCGAGCCCTAAATCGGCGCGTCGACATCTTGATTAAGTGAGAATACCGCGTGGAACGGATAATCAGTTTTTTTAAAACAAAGTGGGTGCTTGAACTGATCGGTATCGTGATTTTGTCGGTACTGATTTGGTTTATCGGGCCTTTAATCGCAATTGCCGGCAGTGTGCCGTTGGAGACCGATTTAAGCCGGGTTATAACGATAAGCGTCATAGTCGGATGTTGGTTGCTTTACCGCTTGGTCGCGTGGCTGTTATCGCGCAAACGCGAGCAACGTTTGATGGCCGATTTGGCTGGCGGCAATGATGCAAACGATGCGCAATCGGCCTCGGCGGCCGAGCTGGATGTGCTGAATCGCGGTTTCGATGAGGCTTTGGCTTTACTGAAAACTACCAGTGCGAAACAACACGGTCGGAAGCAGTATCTTTACGAATTGCCTTGGTACGCCATTATCGGTGCGCCGGGCTCCGGCAAAACCACAGCATTAATCAATTCCGGATTACATTTTCCTTTGGCCGAACGCTTGGGCAAGCATTCGGTAAAAGGCGTTAGTGGCACGCGAGATTGTGATTGGTGGTTCGCCGACGAAGCGGTGTTATTGGATACTGCCGGTCGCTACACCACCCAAGATAGCCATCAAGAAGTGGATGCTACCGCCTGGCACGGTTTCTTGCAGCTGTTAAAAAAATATCGACCACGCCGCCCTCTGAACGGGGTATTTGTGGCGGTGAGTGTCAGTGATTTAATTCAGCAGACCGAGGAAGAATTACGCCAACATGCCGCAGCAATCAGGCGGCGGATTACGGAACTTAATGCGCAATTGGGTGTGCAATTGCCAGTCTACGTGCTGTTCACGAAAGTGGACCTCGTGGCGGGATTTAGCGATTTTTTCGCCAATTTAACCGAAGACGACCGTAGCCAGGTGTGGGGTGAGACATTTATTCGTGCCGACAACGATAAAGAGGATCTGGCCGCTCACTTGGTGCAATTCGAAAAGGCCTATGACGAATTGACCGAGAGGTTGGTACAACGCCGTTTGAAGCGTATCCAGGAAGAGCGCGATGTGCAGCGGCGTACGGCTATTTTCGATTTTCCGCAACAAATGATGTTGTTCAAATCGGTGGCAACCGGATTTTTGGATGCCGCATTTGCCACCAATCGCTACGAAGAGCCTTTCCTGTTACGCGGCGTTTATTTCAGCAGCGGCACCCAAGAGGGTACGCCGATAGATAGAGTGATGGCGGCGTTGGCCTCAAGCTTTAGATTGGAAAGGCAAGCAACACCGTTAATGAGCGGGCGCGGTAAAAGCTATTTTCTGACTAAGCTTCTGAAGCAAGTCGTGTTTCCCGAAGCCGAATTGGTTGGCGTGGATCCAAAGGTCGAGCGGCGTTTTCGTTTGATGAACCTCGCCGGCTTTGCCGCCACCTTTGCGCTTGTGGCAATAGCGGTAGTGGTGTGGATGGTCAGTTTTGCCACGAATAAGTCGGCGATTGCCGATGTCGAAAAACAGGTAGAAATTTACCGAGCCAGTAATCTTGTTCCCACCGATTCGCGCTCCGGTTTTTTGGCCTTGTTGCCCAAGCTTAATGCCTTACAAGCCGCCAAAGACGTGTATGCACAAACCGGCTGGAGCAGCGGTTTTGGTTTATACCAAGGCGACAAAATCGATTCAGCCATCGATATTGCCTATCAGCGCTTGCTTCGTGAAAATTTTCAAGCCTTGATTACGCTACGCTTGAAAGAGCGTATGCAAAGCGATGAAGGCAAAAATCTGGATGTACTTTACCAATTATTGCGTGTTTATCTGATGTTCGGCGAGCCGCAACGGATGGACGCAAAGGTTGCACAGCCTTGGGTGAAATTGGATTGGGAGCAAATGTTCGCCACCGACCCGGAGACCCAAGCCAAATTACAGTTACATCTGGATAATTTGTTGGCTTTGAATTTGGATCCAGCTGCTATCGATAACAGTTTTGTCGACGCAGTGCGTAATAAATTGACGCAAATTCCTCTGGTCAATCAACTTTATAGCCGTTTTAAAAGTGAGGCGCTGTTTGATCGCAGCCACGACATTTCGGTTGCCGGACAATTAGCGCCGAATGGCGGCCGAGTGTTTACCGCGAACGGCAAGGAATTGGATACATTGGTGGTCCCCGGCTTGTTTAGCAGTTACGGTTATACGGAGTTGTTTCTGAAAAAAGGCATGGTTTACGTCAAGGAAGCCAGCGAACAAAATTGGGTACTTGGCGTAAACGGCGCAAGTACGCCTGTCGAAATTGATCGTTTATATAGCGATTTCAAACGCCTGTATTTGGGAGATTACCAAAAGACCTGGGATAGCGTGCTGATGGCGGTTAAGTTCCGCCCGCAGCCCAGCAATAATCAGCTGGTAGATACGCTGGATCTGCTGTCGCGCCCCGATTCGCCATTGAAGCTTTTGTTGGAGTTGGTCGAAAAAAATACCGCGTTAAGCAAGCTCTCGTCCGAATTGGCCGATGCGTTGGCAAAATCCACCGGCGGAGCCTTGGCGGTTCCGGAGGCTGCTACCCAAAAACTGCTGGCGATGGCAAAACAAAGCGACGGCGGTGTGGACCCGGTCAAGGCTTTGGAAACTTACTTCGAACCTTACAATATGCAAGTACGGGGCGCTGCCGACAGGCCTGCTCCGATCAATGCGACGATGGCGAGTATCAAAAATCTGCACGATTATCTGATGCAGATTGGGTCGGCACCCAATAGTGGCGGTCAAGCCTTGTCTACCGAAGCGGCGCGATTTGCCGGCGGCGGTGTCGATCCGTTGCAAGCAGCCAAAATGGAATTTGCCCGTTTGCCCGGTCCGGTTGCAGCCTCGCTGAATGCGTTGACCAGCACGGGCGGGCAACAAATCAAAACCGGCGCGAAAGGGCAACTCAACGAAATGTTGAAAACAGCGGTGACGATGCCGTGCAAAAGTGCTTTGGCCGGCCGTTATCCGTTTGCAAAAAATACTCAGCAGGATGTATTGATGGCTGATTTCGGCAAAGTTTTTGCCGCTAACGGGATTGTTGATCAGTTTTTTAACGCTAACCTCAAGGCATTTGTTGATACTGCAGCGGTGCAGTGGCAGGAGCTTAGTTCGGATAAGGCTTTAGGCTTATCGGCAGCCAGTATTCGCCAGTTTCAGATTGCATCGAAAATTCGTGACGCATTTTTTCCCGGCGGCGGCGCGGTGCCGCAAGTTCAATTCGAGTTAAAACCCTTGGCCTTGGACGACAAAGTCAGCACCTTCAGGTTAAATGTAGAAGGCCAGGAGTTGGTTTATCGCCATGGCCCTGAGCAACTCACTAAGTTTCAGTGGCCCGGCACCAATAATAGTGCCGGGGTCAGAGTGGTGTTCGAAGGTTTGGACGGCAAACAAGTCAGCAAATCTAAGGAAGGGGCCTGGGCATTGTTCAGGATGTTCGACGAATTCAACATCCAACCCACTGGCCTGCCGGACCGCTTTAATTTGACCGTACAACTGGAAGGTTATACCGCGAAATTTGAGTTGCGCGCGGCCAGTGTCAATAATCCATTTGGCATCAGCGAATATCAAAGCTTTCGTTGTCCGGAGTCACTATGAGTTCTATGGATGGGTTGAGCGTCGGCTTTTTCGGAAAAGTGCCGGGCCTTGGCGATTTTGTCAGTCGGCGGCTGCCCAGGCACTTTATCGAGCCATGGGACCAGTGGTTACAGGCGTCGATGCGTTCCAGTCAGGAAACATTAGGAGAGAGTTGGTTATCCTTGTTTTTGGTTAGCCCGCTTTGGCGCTTTGCTTTGAGACCTGGCGTGTGCGGTGCGAGTGCCTGGGCCGGCGTCATGATGCCCAGTGTGGATAGGGTCGGTCGCTATTATCCGTTGACGTTGGCGCAAGCCGTCAGTGCGGAGTCTTTGTTGTCATTGTTTTCGCCGGAATCGGCATGGTTTGCCCAATTGGAAGACGCTGCGCTATCAGTGTTGAATGACTCCTGCGATCTGGACCGGTTTGATAAGGGGCTGATGGAAATCGGTTCGGCTGACAGCCTGACACCGCAGTATTTTCAAGCTGATTCTAGCGGCGGATTAGGGGTATCTAACGGCAAGCTCGCATTTCGTTTCGATTTGGAGGGCCTGGATCAGACGGATGTAGTGTTTCCGCACTTGAGTCAGCGTTTGTTGGATCGCTTTATGCCGGGTTACAGCATTTGGGCGAGTGAAGGCGGCCAGTCGAATCGCCCCAATCTGCTGATTTGCGAAGGCTTGCCGCCTATCGATGCTTACGCGAGTTTTTTGCAGGGTATGCCGCAGGCTGGCAGATCTTGGCAGGTGCAGAGCTATCGCCAAGACCAAAGCGTCAAAAAAATCGAGAGAGAGCCGAGCGCCTCTGCGGTAGGCGCAACGGCGAGCCAGGACATAACGCTTCCAAACTCGACAAAGTGGGCTTCCTACGGGGTTACGGTGGTCGGCAATAAGCGTAAGCACAATGAGGATGCCTTGCTCGATTGCCCGTCACTGGGACTGTGGGTGGTTGCTGATGGCATGGGTGGGCATCAATCCGGCGATGTTGCCAGCCGCTTGGTGGTGGATTCTTTATCGACCTTGGAATTTACCGAAAACCTGGATAATCAGGTCGAAGCCGTTTCCCGCAAATTACATAAGATTAACGACGATTTATGCCGTTTTGCTTCGGGCATTCAGCAAGGCAGTATTGTCGGAACCACTGTAGTCGCCTTGCTGGCCAAGGGCGACCAGTGCGCGGCCATTTGGGCGGGAGATAGCCGTTTATACCAATTACGCCAAGGCGAGTTTACGCAGATTACCCGCGACCATACCTTGATCGACGAATTGATGGATTCTGGTGTGATGACCCGGGAAGTGGCGGCCCAGCAAGTGGGAGCGAATGTGATTACCCGCGCGGTGGGTGGGCAATTGACGCTGGCGTTGGATGTGCTGCGCTTTCAGGCTGCCGGCGGTGATCGTTATCTGCTCTGTAGCGACGGCTTGGATAAAGAATTATCGGAAGCCGAAATTGCGGAATTGATGGGCTCAGGCAGTTGCCAGTCGGCCGCTGAAGCCCTGATTAACCAAGCTTTGAGCAGAAGCGGTCGAGATAATATTACCGTATTAGTCGCCGAATTTAGTGGTTAAGCCGAAATCAGGATGCTGCCCTTACGTCCGGATTCTTGGGTCTCGGTATCTTTTGGAAGAAATACGCTTCAACAATCTTATAAGCGCGTAGATTCTCAGATGGACGGCTGTGGTCGGTAGTGTCTTTGGGGAATGGCTGTCAACGTGCGCTTAGTATAGATAGACCCAAGATGTGAAGCAGCCGATGTGAGCATTCGGCGACGCTAGAACGCGAGAGGCTTTTGCACCACGAAACAATGGACGGATTTTTTGAATGGAAAACGGTATTTCCCCTCGCGGTAGCCAGGCACCGCAAGTACCGAATATCGTATCCGTTACGAAATATCGTGCCGACTTGGCGCTGCAATGGTGTGTGCATGTTGTGATTTAGCACGCCGTTTGAATTTTTAATTATGTAATATCAATGTCTTACGGTTTTGTAGGCGTAGGGTTCATGAGTTGGCATGTTAAATGATCCCGATGCCTTATCTATTGATGAGCAAATGCAACTTGATAGGTATAAGATTCCGCGACATTTAGGGTTTTTTTAGTTTAAAGCGTGACATGAAAAACCGACTAGACTAATGCGAATTGGTTTTGGGCTTAATACAGGCGTAACAAGTCCGGGGCACTATAGAATTGGGTCGATTGTAAGAAACGGGGCGCAAGGCACAAGGTTTCGTTACCGCTTTTCAATCGGTTGATGTTAACAATTGGATTACCATAGAGGCTTAAAAATGGCGGATTTGTCCGGATTACTAGAACCTGTTTCGGCGGAGCAGCCTTGTGGTGATAACCTTGAGTATGACAATGCCAGAGTGGCATTGGACACCAATATCTTAGGTACCCCGGAAAATCAGTTTTCTGGCGAGAAGGCGTTGCCGCCTAACTGGCGCGAGGTCTACAAGGAGGCGTTGGCGTTATTGCAGCGTTCCAAGGATTTGCAAGTCATTTTGTACTTGATCCGGACACTGATCAATGTTGAAGGTTGGAGAGGTTTTCGCGATGGACTGAGCTTTCTGGAAGAGTCCTTGACTCGTTATTGGGATTCCATACACCCTCAACTCGATCCCGACGACGGCATGGATCCGACGTCGCGAATCAATATTTTGGAAGAGCTTGCCAGCTTCGACCTGATAATCAGGCCTCTAAGTTTGGCGGTGCTGGTCGAGTCGAAAGCCATCGGCAGGTTTTGTTTGCGTGACATTCAGTACGCAACCGACCGGCTGGAAGTGCCCAAGGGCATGACAAAGCCAGACAACGGCGCTATCAACGCGGCTTTTCTGGATATGGATGACGCGGCGTTAGCTGATAATTATCAGGCATTGGTCGACAGTATCAAGATCGTCGAGCGGATCGATGCTTTCGTCAACGAAAAAGTCGGAGCCAGCCAAGGCGCGGTATTGACGCCGTTGAAAGCTTTACTGAAGGAAGTCAGGGATGATTTCGATCATTACGCGGGGTCGCGGTTGTCCAACGACGCCGAGACTGAGGCAAGCGACGATGGCAGCAGCGCTGAGGCGGGTGATGAGGTAAAGCCCGTTAAATCCAAAGCGGTGAGCGGCGCCATTGAGTCGCGCCAAGATGTGGTGAGAACGTTGGATGCGCTTTGTAAATATTATGCGGACTACGAGCCGTCTAGCCCCGTGCCCATTTTGTTGCGTCGGGCCAAGCATCTGGCAACTGCAGATTTCTTGGAAATCGTCCAAAACTTAATGCCGGATGCGCTTTCCCAAATAAGTGCGATAAAGGGTCCCGACCCAAGTTAGAAACTGATTTTTGGTAGTCCTTCTTAATGTCAAGCGGAGAATACAATGGCTGAAAGTAGTCAGAAGTTTATACAACGAAACCGGGCACCCCGGGTACAGATTGAATACGATGTTGAACTCTACGGTTCCGAAAAAAAGGTGCAGTTGCCGTTCGTGATGGGCGTCATGTCAGATTTGTCGGGTAAGCCAGCCGAACCTTTAGCACCAGTGGCGGATCGCAAATTGTTGGAAATCGATGTCGATAATTTCAATGATCGATTGAAATCGATGAAACCACGGGTCGCATTCCAAGTTCCCAATACCTTGACCGGCGAAGGTAATTTGAATGTCGATATCACCTTTGAAAGTATGGATGACTTTTCTCCCGCAGCGGTTGCCAAAAAAGTGGCGGGCTTGGATAAAGTCTTGGAAGCCAGAACCCAGTTGTCCAACTTGATTACCTATATGGACGGTAAAACCGGCGCGGAGGAATTAATCGCGAAGTTAGTTAACGACCCCGCGTTGCTACAAACCTTGGCGGCGTCAGCGAAACCGGCGGAAGCAGGCGGTGATGCCGCTGAAGGAAAAGGGGAGTAAGCCATGGCCGAATTAGAAACCCAAGGCGGACAAGGCGCAACCCAAACCCTGGAGTTGGACGATTTTTCCGCATTATTGTCCAAGGAGTTCAAACCAGGCACCGAGGCAGCCAATCAGGTCAATACCGCAGTAACAACGCTGGCGCAATATGCGTTGCAGGATGTTTCCAAAGTATCCGACGATGCCATAAAAACGATCCAGTCGATTATCGCCAGCCTGGATCAGAAAATCACCGAACAATTGAATCTCGTCATACACCATCCCGATTTTCAAAAACTGGAAGGTGCCTGGCGCGGCTTGCATTACTTGGTCAACAACACCGAAACCGACGAAATGTTGAAAATTCGGGTGTTGAATATCACCAAAAACGAGTTGGGTAAAACCCTGAAAAAATTCAAAGGTACCGCCTGGGACCAAAGCCCGCTGTTCAAAAAACTGTACGAAGAAGAATACGGCACCTTTGGCGGCGAACCCTTCGGTTGCTTGGTGGGCGACTACCATTTCGATCACAGTCCGCACGATGTGGAATTGTTGGGCGAGATGGCAAAAATCAGTGCCTCCGCGCATACCCCGTTCATTTCCGGCGTGGCGCCATCGGTGCTGCAAATGGAAAGTTGGTCCGAATTGGCCAATCCGCGTGATTTGACCAAAATTTTTCAAACGCCGGAATACGCGGCTTGGCGCTCGTTGCGCGAGTCCGAAGATTCCCGTTACCTCGGTTTGGCTATGCCGCGCTTCCTGAGCCGTTTACCTTATGGCTCGAAAACCGATCCGGTCGAAGAGTTTGATTTCGAGGAAGACACCTCGGGCGCTGATAGCAGTAAATATACGTGGTCTAACGCTGCTTACGCGATGGCAGTCAACATCAATCGCTCGTTCAAATATTACGGTTGGTGTTCGCAGATTCGCGGTATTGAATCCGGTGGCGCAGTGGAAGGATTACCGGTGCATTCGTTTCCGACCGACGAAGGCGGCGTCGACATGAAGTGCCCGACCGAGATCGCCATTACCGACCGCCGTGAAGCGGAATTGGCCAAAAGCGGTTTCATGCCCTTGTTGCACAAAAAAAATACCGATTTCGCCGCATTCATCGGCGCGCAATCGCTGCAAAAACCTGCGGAATACACCGATCCGGATGCCACCGCCAACGCCAACTTGGCTGCGCGCCTGCCGTATTTGTTTGCTACCTGCCGGTTTGCGCACTATCTGAAATGCATCGTTCGAGACAAAATCGGATCGTTCAAGGAGCGCCAAGACATGCAGGCGTGGTTGAACACCTGGATCAGCCAATACGTGTTGACCAATCCAGCAGTGGCCACCGAAAAAGACAAAGCGCGTCGGCCATTGGCCGGTGCGGAAGTGGTGGTCGAGGAAGTCGAGGGTAATCCTGGATATTATCAATCTAAGTTTTTCCTTAGACCGCACTATCAGTTGGAAGGGTTGACGGTTTCCTTGCGACTGACATCTAAATTACCGTCGCAAAAAGGTTAAGTCCTATTCGTTGAATAAGGCTAGGAAGTACGCTATTTGCCGGGGCAGCAATACGAAATTCCCGGCAGTGGCGGTTAGTCGTTTTATATCCCGGCTTGCCGGAGCTGTAAATCTGTGGGTGGATGCCCGTTTGTATTTTTATCACTAACTTCGAAAGGAGAGCACTATGATCTTATTAAAATTCGCGACCGAAATTAAAGGCGATAGCACCGTAGCCAGCCATACGGACTGGATTACCGTAGACAGTTTGCAAATGGGCGTAGGTCGTGCCATTTCGACCAGCGGCGTCGGCAAAGACCGCGATACCAGCAATCCTTCGTTTTCCGAAGTCACCCTGACTAAAAGCATGGACATCGCGTCCGTCGACCTGTGGATGCAGTCCATCTGCGGCAAAAGCTTGGGTACAGCAACATTCCATTTCATCCAAACCGGCGGCGCGGATGCCAAGGGTCAAGTGTATCTGGAAATCGAACTGGCCGACGCTATCATCAGCGGCTACAGCCAATCCAGCGGCGGTGACCGCCCTCACGAGAGCATATCCATCAACTTCAACGAAGTTAAAATGAAGTACAACACTTTCGGCGAAGGCGACGCACCAGCCGCTGGCGCATTCAAAGGTTGGAACTTGATGAAAAACGAAACCGTGTAATCCCCGACCCCGGTGGAACCAACACCACTGGGGTTATTTTTGCACTCATCGGAGAATCGTATGCAGGATGTTTCACGTCTTATCGCCGAAGGCGAGCTGGATGCGGCATTGCAGCAAACCCAGCAGTACATCAGGCAAAATCCGGCCGATCCTAAATCGCGGATCCTGCTGTTTCAGCTGTATTGCGTGCAGGGCCTTTGGGATAAGGCGCTAAATCAACTTAATGTGTTGCGCGACTTGGATGCCTCCACCTTGTTGATGGTTAGTACTTACGAACAAGTTTTACTCTGTGAAGCCTTACGTAAGGACGTGTTTGCCGCACGCAAAACGCCGCTGATTTTTGGCGAGCCGCCAGCATGGCTGGCTTTACTGTTAGAAGCGCTAATACGGGAAAACAGCGGCGATTTTCAGCAGGCCGTGGCATTACGAACTGATGCCTTACAGCAGGCGCCGGCTACCGCTGGAGCGTTGGACGGTACGCCGTTTGAATGGCTAGCAGACGCTGATAGCCGTTTGGGACCGGTGTTGGAGGCCGTCGTCAATGGCCGCTACTACTGGGTGCCGTTTATGCAGATCAGCAAGATACAGCTGGAAAAACCCACCGATTTACGCGATTTGGTATGGATACCGGCGCAATTTACCTGGATCAATGGCGGCGAAGCCAGCGGCTTGATACCTTGCCGTTATCCGGGTTCGGAAGCCGACTCGGACGCTCGCATCCGCCTGTCCCGTTTAACCGAATGGAATGAAGTCGCAGACGGTTTAATGCATGGCAAGGGACAGCGCCTATTGGCTACCGACGTCGACGATTACGCGCTGTTAGATGTCCGTACTATTGAATTCAATGCGCCGGCAGGGCTGGAATAATGGCCGATTTACTGCACGCGGAACGTCTCCAACCGTCCTTGCTGGATCGGTTGACCGACGAAGCTCCCGATAAACGCGCGGAAACCCGCGAGCAACGTGTCATGTCTCTGCGCCAGTTGCGGCAAAGCGTATTGCGCGATTTAAGCTGGCTGCTGAATACCGCAGCGTTCGAGAGCATGGTCAATTTGACCGACTATCCGTTTGTGGCTCGTTCCGTATTGAATTACGGGACACCGGTCTTGTCCGGCGTATCGCTGACCGGGATTGACGTTAAAAAGATCGAACGTAAAGTCCGGCAGGCAATTAACGATTTCGAGCCGAGAATCTTGGCGGACTCGCTGTCGGTAGAATTGGCAAAAGCCGATGATCAAATGAATCACAAGGCGCTGTCGTTTCGTATCGAAGGCGATTTGTGGGCGCAGCCGTTGCCGATACATTTATACATTCGCAGCGATCTGGATCTGGAAACCGGCGAAATCAGCGTCAAGGAACTGGACGGTTAACCATGGATCCCCGGCTGCTTAAATACTATAACCGCGAGTTGCAATACGTCCGTGAAGTAGGCGCGGAGTTTGCCGCAGAGTTTCCGAAAATAGCCAATCGCTTGGGTTTGGATACTTTCGAATGTTCCGACCCGTACGTAGAGCGCTTATTCGAAGGCTTCGCTTTTATGGCGGCTCGAGTGCAATTGAAGGTCGATTCCGAGTTTCCCAGCTTTACCCAGCAATTATTGCAGATTATCTATCCGCACTATTTGTCGGCTACGCCATCAATGACGGTGGTGGAGATGAAACCCGATTTTGCCGAAGCGGCTCTGGCAGACGGGATCACGATAGCCAAGGATACCGTGTTGCGCAGCCAGATCGCCAGAGGCGAACAAACCGCCTGCGAGTACCGTACTGCGCAAGACTTGCAACTGTTACCGTTGCAGATAGGCCAAATTGAATATCTGCCGAGTCTGGCTGCCGTGTCCAGTCGCGGCTTGACGGCCAAACATTTTCGCGGACCGGTCAAAGCGGCCTTACGTATCGTCTTGAATAGTGTGGGCGGTTTAAAGTTCAACGAAATTGCCCTGGACCGGCTGCCGTTGTTTCTGCGCGGTGTCGGCAATATCCCGTATCGCTTGTACGAACAACTGTTGGCAAATGTAAGCGGCATCGTCGGCAGTTTCCATAACGGGGTCTCGACGGAAATTCGCACGCTGTCTGCTGGGGGGGTACGCGGTCTGGGGTTCGAACCGGACGAGGCTTTACTCAGACAGACGCCGCGCTCGTTCGACGGTTATCGAATATTGCAGGAATATTTCGCATTCCCGGACCGTTACCTGTTTGTCGAACTCGGTGGACTGGGAGAGCTAGCAAGTAACTGTGACAGTGAACAGATTGAGTTGTTCGTGCTGTTCGACCGCAGCGAACCGCAACTGATTAATGTGTTGGATCAGAACAATTTGGCCTTGTTCTGCGTGCCGGCTATCAATTTGTTCCCTAAACGTGCCGACCGGATCCATATCGACCAGCGGCAGTCTGAATATCACATCGTGGTGGATCGCAGTAGGCCAATGGATTATGAAGTGCATAGCGTCAATGAAGCCACCGGTTTCGGTGCCGATCAGGAGAGCGAACACGCCTTTCTGCCTTTTTACGGCTCTAAAGCGTCCTACCAGCACGCCGGGGAAACTGCGTTTTTCAGCTTACGGCGAGTGAATCGCGTGCTGTCGTCAAATCAACGTCGCAAGGGAGTGCGTTCCAGTTATATCGGCAGCGAAGTTTTTGTGTCCTTGGTCGATGCGGCCCAGGCGCCGTATTCCGGCAAGTTGGCGCAATTGGGGCTGGATACCTTATGTACCAATCGTGATTTGCCGCTGGTGATGCCGGTAGGCCAAGGTGATACCGATTTTACCTTGCAAGTTAGTGCGCCGGTGAAATCGGTGCGTTGTATCGCCGGCCCGACCCGGCCGCTGCCGGCTGCGTATGAGGCGGATACCGTGTGGCGCCTGATCAATCATTTGTCGCTGAACTATCTGTCGCTGCTGGATACCGATGCCAAGAGCGGTGCGGCGGCATTGCGTGAATTGTTGGGCCTGTATGCCGACCAGCGCGAACCGGCCATCAAGAAACAGGTTGAGGGCGTGCTTTCCGTGGCTTCAAAAAATGTGGTCAGACGCATCGATGCCAAGGGGCCGATGGTGTTTGGGCGCGGCTTGGAAATTACCGTCATGCTGGACGAGTCGGCGTTTGAAGGTGGCGGCTATTTTCTGCTGGCAACGGTATTGGAGCGGTTTTTCGCTCGGTATGTATCGATCAATTCTTTCGTCGAGACGGTGATACGTACCAGCGACCGCGGTGAAGTGGCGCGTTGGCCTGCGAGGATGGGATGTCGCCACACGATTTAATCGGTGAATTGACGAAGGATGCGTCGCGCTTCGATTTTTTCGAGGCGGTGCGTTTAATCGAATGTCTGAATAGCGATAAGCCTCGTTTCGGGACCAGTGTAAAAGCGGCTGACGATGCCGTGCGTTTTTCCCAGGAGCCGGAACTGGAATTTCCCGCTACCGCTGTAGATTACTATTCGCCGGGCGGGACGGGGCTGGGTAAACCGAGATTGGCGGTGAATTTTATGGGTTTGTTCGGTCCCAACGGCCCGCTGCCGCTGCATTTGACCGAGTATGCCCGAGAGCGGCAGCGCCACCATCACGATCCGACCTTCGCCCGTTTTGCCGATGTCTTTCATCATCGCATGATTAGTTTGTTTTACCGGGCCTGGGCCAATGCCCGCCCGGAAGTGCATTACGACCGGCCGGATACAGACCGCTTTGGTTTTTACGTGGGAGCCATGCTGGGTATTTCCGGGGCGCCGTTTCAGAACCGGGACGCACTGACCGACCGAGGCAAATTGTTTTATGCCGGGCATTTTGCCGCGCAGACCAAACATCCAGGGGGTTTACAGGCCATTGTCTCGGATATTTTTAAAGTGCCGGTCCGCGTCGCCGAATTTGTTGGCGAATGGATGGACATTCAACCCCGTGAGCAAACTCGTTTGGGCTGGAGCAAAGACACCTGTTCTCTGGGGAGCTCTGTTGTGATCGGCGCTAGCGTTTGGGGTTGCCAGCATAAGTTTCGTGTCGTTATCGGGCCGTTGCGCCGTAGCCTATATTTGGCCTTGCTGCCGGGCGGGGCGTTATTGCCCAAGTTGGTGGCCATCGTCCGCAATTATGTCGGCGACGAAATGGTCTGGGACGCACAATTGATTTTGGAAAAAGCCGAAGTACCGGAAGAGCTGGCCTTAGGAAAACCCGAAACGACCGGCGCGAATAGTATGAACGGCGATGCGCAATTGGGTTGGAGTACTTGGTTGGGACCGCGCCGCGGTGCAGGCGATGCCGATGATTTAACGCTTAATCCGTTTATACAGGCT
Organism: Methylomonas sp. Kb3; assembly: GCF_002834115.1. Lineage (NCBI taxonomy): Bacteria > Pseudomonadati > Pseudomonadota > Gammaproteobacteria > Methylococcales > Methylococcaceae > Methylomonas > Methylomonas sp. Kb3. The sequence goes on from NZ_PIZT01000019.1 coordinate 24,217, forward strand.
GATGCTGCCTGCTGAACCACACTTAAACTTTAGCGAGGAATAAACACCATGGCGGAAATTAGCCGAGTCAAGTTGTTTGGGAAATTGAACAAGGTTTGTTACAAAGCCGTCGAGGGTGCGACGGTGTTTTGCAAACTAAGAGGCAACCCCTATGTCGAGTTGGTGCATTGGTTAAGCCAACTGCTACAACTGCAAGACTCCGATTTGCACCGCTTGGTGAAGCATTACGGTTTGGATGCCTCGGTGATTGCCAAGGACGTGACTAACGCGCTGGACCGCTTGCCGCGCGGTTCTACGGCTATTTCCGATTTTTCGCCGCATATCGAGGATAGTGTCGAACGCGGCTGGGTCTTCGGCACATTGTTGTTCGGTGAGTCTCAGGTGCGCAGCGGCCATTTATTGGTCGGTATGTTGAAAACCAAATCCTTGCGCAACGAGTTGCTGGGAATTTCCAAAGAGTTCGAAAAACTCAAACCGGATACGGTTTCCGACGAGTTGCCGAAGATTGTGTCCGGTTCACCGGAAGACGGATTGGTTGCCAATGATGGTTCGCTGGTTGGCGCTACGCCCGGCGAAGCCAGCGGTGCGATTGCACCGGCAGCGATGGGCAAGCAGGAGGCGCTGAAACAATTTACCGTTGACCTGACCGAGCAGGCTCGCAATGGCAAAATAGATCCTATCGTGGGCCGTGAGGAAGAGATTCGGCAGGTCATCGATATTCTGATGCGCCGTCGGCAGAACAATCCGATTCTGACCGGCGAGGCCGGTGTCGGCAAAACGGCGGTAGTTGAGGGTTTTGCTTTGAAAATTGTCGCCGGCGACGTGCCCCCTTCATTACGCGATGTGAGCTTGCGGACCTTGGATGTTGGCTTGTTACAGGCCGGTGCCAGTATGAAAGGCGAATTCGAAAACCGCCTGCGGCAAGTCATCGAAGAAGTGCAAGCCTCGCCAAAACCCATCATTCTGTTTATCGATGAAGCCCATACCTTGGTGGGTGCGGGCGGCGCGGCAGGTACCGGCGATGCCGCCAATCTATTAAAACCGGCGCTGGCGCGCGGCCAATTGCGTACCGTCGCAGCCACTACCTGGGCCGAATACAAAAAACATATCGAAAAAGACCCGGCGTTGACCCGACGTTTTCAGGTCGTGCAAGTGCTGGAGCCGAGCGAAGCCAAAGCCATTGGCATGATGCGCGGGGTGGTGTCGGTGCAGGAGAAACATCATCAGGTGTTGATTCTGGATGAAGCGTTGGAAGCTGCCGTCAAGTTATCCCATCGCTATATCCCCGCTCGGCAACTACCGGACAAGGCCGTCAGTTTATTGGACACCGCCTGTGCGCGGGTGGGTATTAGTCAGCATGCGGTGCCGGCCGAAGTGGACGATTGTCGCAAACGCATCGAAGCTTTGGAAACCGAGTTGGCGATCATCGGCCGAGAAAAAGCAGTCGGTGTCGAAGTGGCTGCGCGGGAGCAAGTAGCTAACGAAAAATTGGCTGCCGAACAGGAGCGGCTGGCTGGTCTGGAACAGCGTTGGAATGCCGAGAAGGAATTGGTCGGCAAGATTTTGGAATTGCGCGGCAAACTCAGATCGGCTGGACACGCTGTCGATACAGCCGAACCGGCGGAAGGCGATACTGGTAGCGAAGCCAACGATCGCGACGCCTGGCTGACCGAATTGAAAGCCTTGCAGGCTCAACTCCACGCACAACAAGGCGAGTCGCCGCTAATTTTGCCAACCGTCGATCAGCAGGCTGTAGGCGCTGTTGTGCAAGATTGGACCGGCATTCCGGTTGGCCGGATGGTCAAAAATGAAATCGAAACGGTACTGAAGCTGCCGGATTTGCTGGAGCAGCGCATCATCGGTCAACGCCACGCACTGGAGATGATCGCCAAGCGCATCCAGACTTCGCGCGCCGGCCTGGATAATCCGAACAAGCCCATCGGTGTATTCATGCTGGCCGGTACTTCCGGCGTGGGTAAGACCGAAACCGCGTTGGCGTTAGCCGAAACCTTATATGGCGGCGAGCAAAACGTCATCACCATCAACATGAGCGAATACCAGGAAGCGCATACCGTTTCCACCCTGAAAGGCGCGCCTCCGGGCTATGTCGGTTACGGCGAAGGCGGCGTGTTGACTGAAGCGGTAAGGCGCCGCCCCTACAGCGTGGTATTGCTGGACGAAGTGGAAAAAGCCCACCCCGATGTGCACGAGATATTCTTCCAGGTGTTCGACAAAGGCTGGATGGAAGACGGCGAAGGTCGGGTGATAGATTTCAAAAATACCTTGATCTTGCTGACCACCAATGCAGGCACCGACCTGATTGCCAATTTGTGCAAAGACTCGGATTTAATGCCGGAGCCGGAAGGCATTGCCAAGGCTTTGCGCGAACCGTTGTTAAAAGTATTTCCGCCAGCCTTGCTTGGACGTTTAGTCGTTATTCCTTACTACCCTCTCAACGACGAAATGATAGGCGCAATCGCCCGGTTGCAATTGGGCCGAATCAAAAAGCGCGTCGAAGAATCGCACAAAGTCCCGTTCAGTTACGACGACGAAGTCATCAAACTGATTGCCAGTCGCTGCACTGAGTTGGAAAGCGGCGGCCGGATGATAGACGCCATTTTGACCAATACCGTGTTGCCGAAGATTAGCGAGGAGTTCTTGACCCGAATGATGGAGGGTACGCCTATCCAAAGGGTGCATGTGAAGGTTGAGAATGGAGATTTCGGGTATGGGTTCGAGTAATTATGCTCTTTTAAGTTTTTGATGGTGTGTGACTACCGGGTTTTAGCACGAAACCCTAAGGCATCGTATTCCGTTCTCAATATTTGAGGTTGGCATTGATCAAGAGAGTGTTGGATGCCGATTAAGATCATTTTAGGTCGTACCATTTTGCAAGAAAATATCTATTAGTTATTAACGCAGTTTAGGGGAAGATTTTTTTGGATGCTGGTAGTAATCTGTTATTGCCAACAGAGAAGTTAAATATTAATTTTTATTTTTGACATAATTAAATAAAATTTGGAGGCGACAATGGCTGGGCATTTTATTTTGATGGATATATCTGAGCAGGAGTTAGAGGATATCCAAAATGCATGGTTAAGCGATAAAAATAATGTTCCTGTTTTGGACGGGTTAGCTCATTCAGCTGGGACTGATAATGGCGTGGGTGGCCGATTCCCTGGCTGGACTGTTGGGAGTCGAGCTACGTTGGCAACTGCAATGAGCGGGCAGCCGATCGGTAATAGATCAGGGTTGCCTCCGCACAAATATATCGGTTTCGGTGTGGGGCAGATTGGAATTAATGCGGCAAATTATATTATGAAAAATTATCAACAGAGCGGCTGGGTAACACGGTTAGAGCGCCCTGATAATATGGGGTTGTCAGTTTTACATGATTCCGCTCGGGGGGATTGGCCAACTAACAAGGCGAAAGCGTTTGCCAAGCAAGTTAAAGCAAATGGCGTCTCTATAGAAGTATATAAGTTTGAAGGAAATGAAATCAATTAGAGCTGTTGGGAGTTTATACATGTGTTTTATGGTTTGAGACCGCTAAAGCTGTATTTTCAGAGTTTTGAGTGGTTTTATGGTTATTATTTTTTATTATAATTTCTGGTTGAACTTAAAGAGGATATCCCATGACCGCAATTTCTGATTTTGTTGCTAATCCTAAGCAGTTTCTAAAAAATAATGTGCTACGAGTGTTGTTTACTATGCCAGCGCAGCCGAACTCTATTGGTATGTTTAAATTTGAGCGAAAAAATTACGATGCTGTCAAGCTGGCTACTGGCGCCAATATCCCATGTTATTCATTAGTGCCGATACACGGACAGGAAGCAACCATATTCAGCCGCAACGCGACATCCGCAAATCGTGATTATTTGAGAGCTTATTGGTGTCCATACGAAGACGATGCAATGCATTCGATTATGGTTGGAGCGGGAGCAGATTTCATGTTTACATCAAATATGGATGGCTGCTCATTCGGAGTAGGCTCAGCCACGCCGACTGGCGACCGCAGGGTTGCACATATCAATCTTCGCTCGCAGCCCAACTCACATAACCTGCAGGATGGTACTTTAGCGGTTCAATCGTTGACTGATCACCATGTAAAACCTGACCGCTATATGAAAAGTTCGAGAACTCCTGGAAGTATACCCGGCGAAATTAAGGCGACTACCATAGGAATTCGGAACACGGCGACCGGTGCATGGAGTTTTCATTATCAGCAATATCGCTTGTTAGGTGGGCAGATCAATCAAGTGTATTTGTTGGCGCTAAAAAATGTCTAATAATTTCGTCCATACAAAAAACATAGTTTGTTGAGGCGAATTGTATCTTTCGCGAATGGAACTCACCTGATTCGGTAGCTGGTTTGTTGAATAATTTTTATATTAAAGGTCATTAATATGGTCGCTTTTTAGATTTTGCAAAAATTGCGATTGCAGCCTATTACAAAGGCAGTAATCAATATTATTCCAAGCCGCCGGAGCATATGGTTGATGACTGGCTGGTGAACACGTGAGAGTCGAGCTTGATTGGTGCGGCGACGGTTTTCAGAGTCGTAGATCCGAATAGTGAAACGTATTCGGACTAATTTAAAGTCTACATTCTTCCGAATACACTAATGCTATTAGGAGTTGGGTGGGCAGCCATGTTAGCAATACCGAAGGTTAGATTTATTGAATTTTGAGTGGGTGCGTCGTATCGTTGAAAACCTTGCGATAAGCGCCAATTGGTTCCCTATGCATATTCCCTGTAAACAAAGATGACACAATTAAATTCAGTCAATGATCTTCGGGAATATATTAAAGGGCTGGGAGAGTTTCGGGCTCGGCCTATTGTTGCCGGACAGCATCCGACTTTGTATTTGGATCAAAGTCAAGGAGCTATGATTAAAGGTATACGAGAAAAAGATTATCTTTTTTCGCCGTGCAAAAACTGGGTGGAGCCGCATGAACAAACAGGGCTTTTATTTTCGGCTGAATGGAATCATTTAAAAGATCGGATCACATTAAAACGTAAATAGAATAAAGATAATTCTATTGATATTAACTGGTTATTGGCGAGCTTTGAATTGCCGGCAGGGCTAAAGTTTGTACAAGATACTCGGGATAATCAGCACTATTTGTTAACAGTTACCGAGCGTATGACCATCGACGCCTTAGTGGCAAAATTATTGATGATTGCCGATAGAATGGCGGTATATCCGCATGTGGAAAGGTTCTTGAAATGATTGCCTACAAGTATCCTGAGGAAAAAGAAATACTCATGCACTATGCTCGTAAACTACAAGCAAATGGCATAATCGAGATTATTGACAAAGGATATGTAAAAAACGCCAACGAGGCCAAACTGCTGACGGCGTTTTTCTGGCAGATGGTCGACGAGTCGGTTCAAGATGCTGAACAAGGTGTGGATGCCGCGGGTCATCGCGATCTTCAAGCCTATGATGAGTACATCATGAACACACTAAGATCTTATCTGGTTAACGCCGGATATGAAAAAGAATGGAGTGACGATGATGGGTCTGCGCAGTGAGAGAAACTGCATAATAAGCTGAACGGTTTTTCGATTTATATTTGAAAGGTGAACGGAAAGTGGGGAATACATGGCTGGCGCAGTGTCATTAACTAAAGTATCGATACCTAAAGCCTCGGCGATTTGCCAGGATATTCAACTGGATCAGCAGGCAACTGCAGGTCTGCTTGCCGACCCTGCGCCGGTTGATTTTTTGAATAAATTGCTCGAACAGCAACTTTATCCCGATGCCGTGCGTTTTATGGCCAGAGCGTTACCCAAGCGCGAAGCGACCTGGTGGGCCTGCCTTTCTGCGCGCAGTGTGGTGAGCCCGCAAACACCCCCTGAAGTCGTTAAAGCGCTCGATGCCGCGGAGTTGTGGGTATTTAAGCCAACCGAGCCTAATCGCCGGGCCGCCAACGCTGCCGCTCACAGCGCATCCTTCGAAAACCCTGCCGCATGGGCAGCCATGGCCGCGTTTTGGAGTGATGGCAGTATGGCGCCGGAAGACGCACCATCGGTTCCTCCTGCGGATAATCTGACGGCCAAGGCGGTGGCCGGTGCGGTAATGTTGGCGGCGGTATTGACTCAGCCGGAAAAGGCCTATGAGAAATACCAATTTTTTATCGATCAGGCTATTGATATTGCCAACGGCGGTAACGGCCGACTTTGGCAGGCTGCTTAAGGAGATTGCGATGGGACAGCCGGCCGCACGATTAACAGATATGCATGTTTGCCCGATGTTTACGGGACCGGTCCCGCATGTCGGCGGACCTATCAGCGGCCCCGGTGCGCCGACCGTCATGATAGGCAATATGCCTGCGGCGCGCGCGACTGATATGTTGGTCTGTGTTGGGCCGCCAGATACCATCGCAAAAGGGTCGGCAACCGTGATGATAGCCAACATGCCGGCCGCCAGGATGGGTGATATGTGCGCCCATGGCGGCACCATTATCCTCGGTTACCCTACGGTACTGATCGGTGGCTGACGCCGGCTTTATCTCAAAATTATCGTTTTAGCGTTAGGATTTCACCATGCCACTTTCTCAAGAATCTCGCACCGCTTCGGTGGTGACAGCCGCCGGTGCGGATACCTTTGTGCTGTATCGGATGACTGGTAAAGAACAATTGAGCAGTTTGTTCGAGTACGAGTTGGAATTGCTGAGCGAGAACGGCGATATTGATCTGCAAACGGTCTTGGGCACCAGCATTACCGTCAAATTGCAACTTGATAACGGTGCGCTACGCCCGTTCAACGGCATTGTCACGCAGATTAACCAATTCGGTATGCTCGGCGACCTGTATTTCTACCGAGCTATTGTGCATCCGAAAGTGTGGTTACTGACGCAAGCCAGCAACTGTCGCGTTTTATCGCCGGCGCCGGCAACCAAAAATGTACCGGACATGGTCAAGGCTGTCCTCGCCGAGCATGGTTATACCGACGTAACGACAAAGTTTTCCACCACTTACCAGCCCCGCGATTTTTGCGTGCAGTATCGGGAGACCGACTTCAATTTTATTAGCCGGCTGCTCGAAGAAGAAGGTATCTACTATTACTTCACGCATACCGACAGCATTCATTCGCTGGTGTTGTGCGACGACATTACCAAGTTGGCGGCAGCGACACCGGCCACGGTCAAATACTACCCTGCCGCAAACCAGGGCGGGCGCGACGAGGAGCATTTTTATGAATGGCGGCTTGGACGGCAAATTCGTTCCGGCAGTTACCGCTTAAAGGATTTCGATTTCGAGGCGACAACCGCGCCTTTGGACAAAGTCAAAGATTTGCCTGGCGAACATGCTCAAGCCAGCAAAACCGTCTACGACTATCCGGGGGAGTTCAAAGTAGACAGCGAGGGTGAGCGATACTCGCGCCTGCGCATGGAAGAGCTACGCGCGGAGCACGAGCAAACCGTTGCGCTCGGCAATTTGCGCACGCTGGCGGTAGGGCAAAAATTCACCTTGTCGGAATTTCCGCGCGCCGATCAAAACCGTGAATATCTGACGGTATCCACTCAATTCCAGATCCAAAACAACGACTACGGTATCGCCGAAGCGGGCGGCATGGACGAGTTTCAATGTACCTATTCCGTTATCAGTACCGAATACGCCTACCGTCCGCCGCGGCGTACCCGAGTGCCGGTAGTGCAGGGTGTGCAAACCGCCATAGTCGTTGGCGGCAGCGGCGACGAAATCCTGACCGATCAATATGGCCGGGTTAAGGTGCAGTTTCACTGGGATCGGCTCGGCACAAAAAATGAAAATAGCTCATTTTGGGTGCGGGTTGCGCAGATTTGGGCCGGCAATAACTGGGGATCGATGTTTATTCCGCGCGTCGGCCAGGAAGTGATTGTCGATTTTCTGGAAGGCAATCCGGATAACCCCATCATCACCGGGCGGGTCTATAACGCCCAACAAATGCCGCCTTATAGCTTGGATGCCAACAAAACCCAAAGCGGGATCAAAACCCGCAGCACGCCTAATGGGGCGGCTGAAAATTTCAACGAAATTCGCTTCGAAGACAAGAAAGGTAACGAAGAGCTCTACATGCACGCCGAGAAAAACTTTACGCGCATTGTTGAAAACAACGACGTGCAAAAAATCGGTTTCGAGAAAAAAGATGCCGGCGACCAAACCGTGGACATCTACAATCACCGCACCATCACGCTGGATCAAGGCAACGACAAATTGACGGTCAAGACCGGCAATCACACCGTGGAAATCGACAAAGGCAACGACAGTTTGACCGTCACCCAAGGGAACCGGACCGTCAAAGTCAACGCCGGCAGCATTTCCGAAGAAGCCGGGCAGTCCATAGAGCTTAAAGTGGGCTCCAACAGCATCAAAATCGACAATAGTGGCGTCACGATCAAAGGCATGACCGTTAAAATCCAGGCAGACACCCAGGCCGAATTGAAGGGCTTGCAGACCACGGTGAGTGGTGATGGCATGCTGACCCTTAAAGGCGGGATGGTGATGATCAACTGATGATCATTTTTCCGCCGCGCGAAACCAACCGGATAGAGTAAGGATAATGCTGGAATACTACAGGGATAAGGGACGCCGGGCCGGCGTCGAGCTGGGTCGCGACGACAATGCGTCCATCCAGACTACAGCGTGTGCCTGGATGGAGGTATAGATGGCCGGATGGAAAGATCCCAGGCCAACGGGCTCCGAGATCCGGCCGCGCAACATCGACGCCGGCACAACGATCCGCGATGCTACGCCACGGCCGACGCCCATAGGCGTATTACCCGGCCAACCGGCCAAGGCCGCGCCGCGCATAGTACCGACTCGTAGCGGTTTACCGACATTAAAGCCGGGCTCGCAAGGTGCTGAGGTTCGGCAGTTGCAAGGCTTACTTAACGCCTGTCTTAGTCCATCGCCAAACTTGGTCCTTGATGGGCGGTTTGCTCAGGCTACCGCGAATGCCGTGCGCCAGTATCAACAAAGCGTCGGTATTAACGCTGACGGTATCGTCGGTAAAGACACCTGGTTTTATCTGCTGAAGGGGGATAAAGCGAAAGTCGTAGCGCCGATGCCTCCACCGCCACCCGCAACTGCCAGTAGTAGCGCGGTCCAATCGGCTCCCGCACCTAATATGCCGATACCGGTGGAAACGGTGGGGAGCTGGACGCTGGAGCGCAAATTCTCCGAAGCCTTGCGTTTAACCGCACCCAAACTGCCCGGCAGTATGCGCCGCGAGTTTGAAGCGCTGCTCAGTCCGGAAAGCTTGGCGATCATGGCCGCAACATTGGTTATTTGGGCGGGCGCCCACGTGTTTGGCGTTGGCGAAATCGTCGATATTCTGATGCTGGTCGGCGGCATCCTGATGTTCGGGCTCGCGGTATTCGGCGTCGCCCGCGACCTGGGCGAATTTTTGGCGATCACCGCCACTGCCGGAAGCGAACAAGATCTAGACGAAGCTGCCACGCATCTGGCGGAAGCCATCGCGGTGATCGGTGTTGCGGCCTTTGTCGCGCTGTTGGCAAAAGTGCGTTCTTTACGCGGAAAAAAAGGCTTGGCCCGCGAATCGGGAGCCGCCTCGGAAGCAGTAACGCCATCGCAAGCAACCGGCAAATCGGCATCCGGTAAAGCGCCGGCTCGCGCGGGTGCGGCGGCGGAGGGGGAAGCCGCCGGCGGGGCCTCCACCTCTAAACAAACCGCATGTCCGGGTAAGGATTGCAAAACCGCCGGCGAGCCGATCAGCATGCTCACCGGCGAGGAAATGCTGGAAAAAATCGACTTTACTTGGGATGGCCCATTGCCCTTGGCTTGGCGGCGTTATTACCGTAGCAGCCAATCCGATGTCGATCATCAATTGGGCTACGGCTGGCTGACGCCGTTGGACGAGTGGCTGGAAATCGGCGAGCGCGTGACGTTTTGCAATGCCGATGGTCAGCGTATCGATTTGCCCTTGCCCAAGCCCGGAGCCCATAGCATTAATCTGCCGGAACAGGTTCGCTTGTACCGGGAAAACGGCCAGTATCGCATCGTCGATCCTACCGGTTTGGCGAAAACCTTCACCGGTCGGTCTGGCCGTTGCCCTCTACGGGCCTGGCACAACAGCCAGGGCCAAAGCCTGTATTTTCACCGCGACGCCAACGGCGACGTCGAGCGCATCTCCGCCAGCTGGAACAAGCATTTACTGTTGGACCGCCAAGGCCGGCGCATCGTCGCGATTCGTCCCGGCAAACGTGTCGGAAGCGGATTCGAAGCGGCCGGCGAGCCGCTGGTAAATTATCTTTATAGCGAAGAAGGCGATTTAATCGGTGCTCGCGACCGGCTTGAGCAAGGCGAAAGCTATGCTTATCGCAACCATGTCATCGCCCGCCGCACCCTGCCCAGCGGCTTTAACTTTTACTTCGAATGGGATCAAGACACGCCGCAAGGCAAATGCCTGCACAACTGGGGTGATAACGGTGTTTACGACTACCGCTTCGAATGGTTGCCGGACGGCGTCAGCCATGCCATCGATTCGCGCGGCGGCGTCGCGGTGTATCATCACGATCCGCAAGGTTTGTTGCTCCTGGAGCGCAGCCCGGAAGGCCGGGAAACCCGCCACAGCTACAACGCCGACAATCAACTGGCGCAAACCGTAGCACCGGATGGCGGCGTCACCCGCTTTAACTACGATAGCGAAGGCCGCCTGATCGGCGTCTCCGATGCGCTGGGTTTTAGTCAGCGCGTCAAGTACGACAAACAAGGCCGTCCGGTCGAACTGATCGATGCCCTGGATCAGCGCTGGCTGCGCCGCTACGACGCCAACGGTCGTCTGGAAGAAACCGTCGCCGCCAACGGCGCGGTCACCCAGTATCAATACAACGCCCAAGGCGTGCCGGTGCGTATCACCGATGCACTGGGCCGCACCCGCTCGCTGTTGTGGGACGAACAGTTGCGCCTGGTCGGCGAGATCGGCTTTGAGGGCATCAAGACCCGCTACCAATACGACGATGATGATCGTATCGTCGCCATCGTCGATCAAGACAAACGCACCACCCGTTACGGCTACGACGTGGCCGGCCGCGTTATCGCAGTGCAACACGCGGACGGCAACACCGTGCAACTGCGCTACAACGCCGCCGGTTTATTGACCCATTACATCGATGGCCTGGGCCACACCACCGAATACCGCTACGACGACGGCCTGTCCCAACCCACCGCCCGCATCGATCCGCTGGGCCACGAAATGCGTTATCGCTACGACAGCGAACGCAACCTGATCGGCCTGATCAACCCCAAAGGCGAAACCTACAGTCTTAACTACGACCGCGACGAAAACCTCATCGAAGAAATCGGCTTCGACGGCCGCATCCAACGCTACCGCTACAATGCCGCCGGCGTGCTGGAAGCCTACCTGCAACCCGCCGCCGACGGCGATTGGAGTGTCACCCGCTTCGAACGCGACCGTCTCGGCCGCTTGCTGAAAAAACACGCCGCCGACGGCAGCCTGAGCCAATACGGCTACGATCCGTTGGGCCGCTTGCAACTAGCCAAAAATGCCCACAGCTTGGTGCTGCTCGGCTACAACGCCCTGGGCCAGATCAACCAGGAAAACCAGAACGGCGCCATCGTCCGCCACAAATACGACCTGCTGGGCCGGCGCATCCACACCGAAACCCCGGACCGGCACCGCATCGACTACCGTTTCGGCGAGCGCTACCTGGACAGCATCGAATTCGACGGCCAAACCCTTACCAGCCACCGCTACGACGATCTGGGCCGGGAAATCGGCCGCAGCCAAGGCCCACTCAACACCGACTACGACTACGATCCGCTGGGCCGCCTGTTGCGGCAACGTGTCGCCGGCAAAGGCCAGGCGCCGCTGATCGGTCGCCAGTACAGCTACGATACGGCCGGAAAACTCCGCGAACTGGACGACCTGCGCCAGGGCCGCAGCCAATACAACTACGACCCCGCCGCCCGCCTGATCCGTAGCGAAGGCCTTAGCCCGGAAAGCTTCGTCCACGATCCGGCCGGCAACCTGCTGGGCGCCAGCGCCGAAACCGGCCGCGTCGAAGGCGACCGCTTGCTGATGATGGGCGACCGCCACTACAACTACGACGCCGCCGGCAACCTGACCGAAGAAAAGCGCGGCAAGGCCGGCCACATCGTCACCTGCTACCAGTACGATAGCGACAACCGCCTGGTCCGCGCCGAAACGCCGCAAGGAATCAGCGAATACCGCTACGACGCCCTGGGCCGGCGCATCGCCAAACACACCGCGCAAGGCGAAACCCGTTTTCAATACGATGGCCCGCGCCTGCTGGCGGAAACCGATAGCCTGCGCAGCCGCACCTACCTGTTCGAACCCGGCAGCTTCCGGCCCTTGGCGCTGCACGAACAACACAACACCCAAGCCGGTGGCAGCACCTACCACTACCACCTGGACCATCTCGGCACGCCCAGGGAGCTGACCGATACCGATGGCAGAATCGTCTGGTCCGCCCGCTACCGCGCCTACGGCAACCTGGCCCTCGCCGACGTCGAAGCCATCGACAACCCGCTGCGTTTCCAAGGCCAGTATTACGACCAAGAAACTGGTTTGCACTACAACCTGAATCGATATTACGATCCTAATGCAGGGCGGTTTATTCATCAGGATCCGATTGGCATCAAAGGGGGGATAAACATATATTGTTATCTTGTGAATCCGATAATGTCAGTGGACCCTCTCGGATTAGCGCCGCTTACCGGTGTAGATTTTTCCGGTAGCCCGGATTTGTTCCCATCGGGAACTGGGCAGCAAAGCATTGTGGAAATAACGATGCAGGGTTCGAGATCAAGAGACTTTGTCCAGGCCTATAAGGCTGCGGGAATAAGCCCTGTAGATGCCGAAGGGTATACTTGGCATCACGTTGATGATTTTAATCCGTCTACAGGGAAAACCACTATGCAGTTGGTGAAAACTGAGGCTCACGAGGCTAGTTTTCCGCATAGAGGCTCGGTGTCTCAGTTTGAGAAGCAATATGGTGTTGAGTATGACAGTAAAGAGTCAGTCGATATAGCCAACAAAAACGGCTGGTTGAAGGGCCGCAAACCTAAATGTGGTTAAATCGGAGGTGCAGAATATGGTGTCAAGAATACTTTTCTCAAAGGGGGGAGTAAATTTATCTTCAGAAGATATTGGAGATATTCAGCAACATTTGAATCTCGTTTTGCCGGAAGAATTGGTCAATCATTATTTAATACATAATGGCGGTATACCTTCAAATAGTTTTTGGATTTTGGAGGATGGCTGTTCTTTATGGGTTAAAAAATTTTTGCCTATAAAATTCCCGGTTGGAACCGAGCGGACTTTGGAAGATAGTTATTTACTGATGGTTGCAAAGAATGTAATGCCCAATGGATTGATGCCGTTTGCCATTGATCATGGGGGAAATTACTTTTGCATCGATACATCTGGCGAAGTTTACTTTTATGCGGTTGACAGATGGGATGAAGCGTTGAGTGACGAACAAAATCATGAGAAGGCAAAAAAGAAGTTAGGCGTGTCTTTTCAATTGTTTGTAAACCAGCTTGTCGAAACTGACGAATTTGAAGATTAGGCCGCTTAGGCAAAATTAGCCGTATATTAGTCTTATCCAGGGAGACGTACTGATTCGTCGCCAAGTCCAGAATCAGAAAGCTTTGTCCTCGTTGGGCCGGCAACCTGATCGAAGAAAAATGCGGCAAGGCCGGTCACATCGTCACCCGCTACCAATACGATAGCGACAACCGCCTGATTCGCGCCGAAACGCCGAATGGCACCGCCCAATACCGCTACGACGCCCTGGGCCGGCGCATCGCCAAACACACCGCGCAAGGCGAAACCCGCTTTCAATACGACGGCCCACGCCTGTTGGCGGAAACCGATAGCCAGCGTAGCCGTACCTACTTATTCGAACCCGGCAGCTTCCGGCCCTTGGTGCTGCACGAACAAGACCACACCCAAGCCGGCGGCGCCGTCTACCACTACCACCTGGATCATCTCGGCACGCCCAGGGAGTTGACCGATACCGATGGCAGAATCGTCTGGTCCGCCCGCTACCGCGCCTACGGCAACCTGGCCCTGGCTGATGTCGAGGAAATCGACAACCCGCTACGTTTTCAAGGCCAGTATTACGATGCCGAAACCGGTTTGCACTACAACTTGAACCGGTATTACGATCCTAATGCAGGGCGGTTTATTCATCAGGATTCGATAGGGTTGAGAGGGGGTGACAATCTATATCGGTATCTCGAAAATCCGCTCAACTGGGTTGATCCGCTTGGGTTGGTCGGCGATCCTGCAACGGCGACACACATTACGTATGTCGGCGTAGACGCGGCAACCCGTAAACCTTACGTCGGTTACGCGAGTATGCAGGGGCAACACGCAGGCGAGGAAGTACTTCAGTATCGTTACGGAAACGATTTTGGCCGGTTTTCGAGTAAACCTGATGTGGTATTCGAGGCCTACGGCGATAAGGCGACTGCTAGAGGGTTGGAGCAGCACTATTTCGAAAAATTTGGTGGCTTTGACGGTACAGCTAATGCACAAAACCCTGTCGGTGTTAATAACCCTAGGCGAGGAGAATATCTAAATGCCGCAGATAAACATCTCAATCCGACCACGAGCAAAGCCGGAAGTTGTGGATAAATAACTCTTTTAAACTGAATTAAACACAATAAGATCAAGAAATGGCTAAAAGAATAGTGTGGAAGCACAATAATGTGGTCAGCCTTAAGCTTCGCGAGGACCTTTACTCGTTGGGGCAAATGTTGGGTCGAGCTACCATGCGGTTTTTCAATATTACTAGCGGCGATGGCAATTGGCATAATATTGATTTAAACGAAGTCGATCCAATATTTACGCTATTTATTGGAAATATCGTGTTACATAATTTGGCTGACAAAAAAGTTTCCGATAAAGATGTAAAGCCGAGCGTCGCACCCTGTGAACCCTACTGGATTGATGCCAAGCTTAATTTTGATGGAGGTTACCCCTTCAAGGGAGGGAAGCTTATCGATATTGGTACGGAAGGGAATATCTGCACCACTGAGGGGCGAGTGGTGCAAGAAGACCTATCACTTCCAGCCGATAAGGAAATTATAGAGACATATCAATTGACGAATATGTGGGGTGATGTAGATGTTAGAGATCGCCTGCTTCATTTTTTTGATACCGGCAAGGACGACGATTTTTTAAAGAAAAAAGTATTTCCTGGGTACGGGACAGAACATCCAGTGTAGATACTGTTAGCGTAATCCTACGCGGTGACGTGTTGCCAAGTGTTGAATCAAAACGCTTCTCCCGCTTACGGCCGGCAACCTGATCGAAGAAAAGCGCGGCAAGGCCCACCAAATGCCACTCGCTACCAAATGATAGCGACAACCGCTTGATCCGCGCCGAAATGCCGAATGGCACGACGCAATATCGTTACGACGCCCCATAGCCATTGTGGAGCAATTGATCCGTAAAGTTTCCAAATACCATGATTTTAAAAAATATATTTCTTTACCCTGATTTAGTAGAGTTTGCTAACAGAGAGCAAGATTTGCTGATAGTTAAAGATCAGACCAGGCACATTTGTAATTATCTTGATCGACGATTAGCTGTGCTTAAATTTCACGTTGATGCTTTCAATAGAATTTGTGTAATTGGCAAATCCCAATCTCAAGAAATGTACATCAATTCTTCATCTGTATTGGCAGTTTATATTCCTTTCAATATGGATGAGTGTAGATCAATAAAACGAAGTGAATTGGGAGATTATTACAGTAAGTTATTGAAAGAGGGTTTGAAAAAATGTGCCGCTAAATACGAAATACCAATTGATGCGTTATTGTCCTGGCTTGAAGAAATGAAGCAAGACGGCTATCGTAACGAATGGATATTTAAGGAAAAAACATTTAAAGATCATGATATAAAGTGTCGTCTTGATTGCGCTTTAACTCTGGATGAATTCACATTGAGGCTTAATGTTTCAAAAAAAGGTATTGAGCTTTTCAGTGAATTAATTTTGACTACTCCGCCTGATGAAATTGCCTTTCAATACAAATTTAAAGATGTGCTAATTGAAAATGACAATATTGTGGTTATCACTCGTATGAACTCTGAATCCGAAAGAGTTTTATTTCGAACAATGATTCCCGCTGGCTAAATAGCCGTAGCACCTGTCACTATCATCTGGATCATCTCGGCATGCCCAGGGAGCTGATCGATACCGATGGCAGAATCCTCTGTTCCGCCCGCTACCACCCCTATGGCAATCTGGCACTGGCCGATGTCGACGCTATCGACAAACCTTTTGGCGCGAGAGAGCTAAAACCGAGCGGGAGCGAAGAAAAATGTTAAATCGCTGTGGATAATATGTTGTCGAATAAAGTAATAAATTATTTTAAAGCTAATGGCTGGTGGTATGAGGATATCGCTGAAGAATATTCGTTGGCATTAATTGAACTAGACATTGATCTTGATAGTGAGTTTGCAGAATTTTATCTTCATGTGGAGGACGGGCCAACTTTCAGTAGAAAATATGGAGAAATTTATCAAATATGCTGGTTCGTAACAAATTCAAGTTACGATATATGCTTACAAAGAACTCACAATGCTCTTGGTTTGCCGATGGAATATATACCTCTAGATAGTTTTGAAGGGGGAGGTGGTTTTTTTTATAATAGAAATACAAGGGAGGTTTTGTATTTAGAGCTCGGTAAAAAAATTGAGGATTTTTTAGTAGGTAAATTAATGCCTCAATGGAAAGATTTTAATGATTTTTTAGAGTGGTTTTTTCTTTAAGGAATCAGTAGGCATTTTCTGGGGCGCATAGATATGCGAATAGTGGGGCAGCGTCAGCACGTATTGGCTGTAAGATATTTTATTCTGGTGGTAATAAAATAATAGGTAAGCACGAAATGAATGATGATTTGTGTGTACAAGCGGTTAAGCATTTAATTAATTTCATGGAAGCCATGTGTGGCTGGGATATAAAATATTACGAATTATTGACTCAAGATTTTGAAAAGCATAAGTATTTAGTGAAACAAGATTTAACTCATATTTATGACATTTTTTTAATTAAAAAAGAACGTAAGTATGGCCGGGAAGCAGCAGTTAATGCCTCAAGTCCGCCTGTGTTCGATCCCAGTACTGAATCTATTATTAAATGCAATGTCGTTGATAATAAAACCATTCTTATATATACAAAACAAGGTGCTGGGTTTAAATTTGATTGTCGCTACCGAATAAAAGTGATAAGGGGAGAGTGGCGTATAGACAAGAAAGAAATATTTTCTGCACACGAGAAAAAATGGGTTAATGAGCTTTTTTAGCTGTGCCGGCAGTTTTGTTGCATAAATCGGCATGGACCCCAGTCGGGGGAGATACTGCTAGCGCCAGCGTAATTATACATAGGGAAGTTTTTTGATTCGTCGCCAAGTTTTAAGTCAAAAAGCGTATCCTGCTTCTGGCCCGGCAACCTGATCGAAGAAAAGCGCGGTAAGGCCGGCTAAATTGTCGCACGCTACCGATACGATAGCGACACCTGTCTGATTCGCGCCGAAACGCAGCAAGGTATCAGCGAGTAGCGTTAGCCTCGTTTCTCGAAAGATAGACGCGATGAAAGATTTAACCGATAAAGCAGGGATTCCAACCAATTTTGTTCCATACGATTAGGTGGCATATGGGAAGCTTATCAATACAGTTCCATGCGTTACCGGAAGAAGTTAACGACATGGTTATGGCAATAAGGTCTATGGAAGGTTTAAATATAACGTCAATGGGGGGAACGCCTTTTCGCGTCGACGCTTGGGATGGTAGAAGTCTCGCATTTGAAAATGCAGGCGAAATCAGCTTGGGTTTTACACATTATCCAGTCGACTTAAATTGTGTAAGTCGCTACGACTTTTTAATCCAGAACCCAAATGCGTTAGTTCTCGATGTTGGACAGTTGACGAAAGACGGGCTCAAACGATCATGGTTGTCATGCAAAACTGACGACGAAGATTCGTTATCGAAATGGAAAGAATTTGCCACAATCATTAAGAAAAAAACCAAGTGTGGTGCCGTCGCAATAAATCCACAAAGCGGAGAAAAGTCGGTAATGAATAGTCATCGATATACAGATGGCGCGCTGAGATTATTCCAATCAGGTGTTGATATGTTACCTGTAGGCGGTATTGTTCGTATTCAACTTGGAAACGCTAAATAGTCTGAATAATCCTAATATAGTAGGATTCACAACGTCTCGATACGAGGATTGTATAAAAGATTTTTTTCAAAATTTCTATCGCTAAAAACTGATTTCACTATCCGGCATTGATAGGTGATTTTTTGAGGTGATTGCCCTTGATTTTTAGGGTATAGCGTTTTTGTGGATAAAGTTACCGAAAGGATTGGTGGTAGAGCAATTTAATCCAAATTACTGATTAGATGATAAATTTGGATAAAATTAATAGGTTGCTCAAACAAGCTGTATTCTAGGCTCTTTTCCTTCTAATGCATCTTGAGCAATTTCGACCAGTCCAGGCCAATTTGATTCTTTGCAAGACTCTAAAAAGTCTTTAACCTCATTTTTTGGCCAAAGATGCGCAATCGCCGCAATATAACAGCGAGGTGTGATTTTTTTGCCTTCATCTTCCGTAAATTTTGAAATTCCTGAAATGATATTTTGAATATCGGTTTCTTTTGGAACTATTTTCTTGTACAAAATGGCTGAGCAGGCGCCGCCTATTTGCAAATCATTTCCTTTCTCGATAGATTCAAAAAGAAAGCTCAAATCTAATTTGTCCAAATGAGTGTTTTCTAACAGAAATATAGAAAACGCTAAATCGCGATATAGGATCGTGTTTTCATAATTCCTTTCTATTAGTTCCTTAAGAAAAGGCAGTGCTTCACTACAGCTACCTATTCCAATGGCTCTGATCAGGTGGCATTGCGTTTGCCACGCTTTTGGTTTTTCAATTTCTTTGGTTAGGGCTTCTAATAAATAGGAGCAGTACCCAGTTAATCTTTTTTTTATTATATTTTGTGCGGCTTTTTTTATTTTAGGTGATGAGCCAGATGTTAAGTCGTTAACATATTCCATGATTGTATGTTTTGGTAATGGTTTAGTGTATTGTTGGGCGTTTTTCTAACTTTATATTGTCCTTATTTTTCATGATAAATGGAAGTGTTGACTAGTGGCGAGCAATGCCGTAATTCAGAAGAATTAGTCATCGCACAAGGGGCAGGCGGATCGAAGAAAAGCTCGGCAACGCGCTCAGCCTAAGTACGTACGATTAGTATCAGCGTGTTGCGGCTGGGTAATGCCGCTTAAATCTATGGGGGAGCCTCGATAACTGCTAGACACAGGCCGAGTATCTCGCTATGCAGGTAGGAGATTTTTGATGAGTATAGTTAATATAAAGCCTTGGGACTCAAAGCCACGCACTATGCTTCGTTTTATTAAGCCAGGCGATATATTTGTTTTTAAGCTTAATGATGAGTATTTTGGGTTTGGTAGAATTTTGACAAAGGTAAGTCTTGGGCACGTTGCGGAGATATTTGATTCTATTTTAACGTCACCAACCGTTACGCCCGAGTTACTTAGCAGCGTCAGTCGGCTGGGAACTCCAGTAGTATTGGATACTTACAGTTTATTCGATAAGCGCTTAGAAGGAGATTGGCAGATTGTTGCCCATGATAGTGAATTCTGCATGGATGATACAGATAACGTATATTTTGTATATGGGCATCCAAATTCATGGATAAGGGTCGATGTTTTTGGAAACAAGGAGTCTATGGCTGATTTGGAAGCGGCTTTATTACCTAAATACAGTCCAAGAGGAGATGGCGAGGTCAAAGAGATGTTCGAAAAGGCAATCTAGCGATGAAGGTGTGATTAACCCGCGTAGATACTGTTAGTGTAATCGTATGCATGAACGCGAGTCGGCAAATAGCGACAACCGCCTAGTCCGCGCCGAAACGCCAAACGGCGTCAGCGAATATCGCACGACGCCCTGGGGCGGCGCATCGCCAAGCACACCGATCAAGGCGAAACCCGCTTTCAATACGACAGCTCGCGCCTGCAGATGCATTAGAGTGCAAGTACAAAAAATCCGGAGACTGTTAATAATGAATGCGAAGAAGTTTTGTTTCAACGAGAACATAAATGAATTGGAAATTGATCCCCGATATATTAGTGAAGGGGTGTCTTTTGCGGAGCAGAATAATTACACGGCCATTAGAATACTGGAGTTAAACGAGCAAAATTGAGGTGGTTGCGATTTGGATTTAACACCACTTTTAGGAAATAAATCCATATATTCATTATCGATAGCAGATAATTTTAAGGTTTTAAAGGCGAATATTGATGCGATATACACTATGGAAAATTTGAGCAAGTTGTCGTTTCAGGATAAGAAAATAAAGCCGGATTTCTCAAGATTATCCCAGTTGATAGTGCTGTACATGAAATATAACGCGGACCTTTCCGGATTTTCTTCCCTAAAGAACTTAATACACCTGCTGATAACCTCGTTGAGTGCCAAGTATTGCTCTTTTCTCGAAGGGCTTGATTCTTTGAAAGAATTGCGATTAAGCGGAGGAAGCGTCGAGTCGATGTCTGGTATTGAGAAGCTTACAAGTCTAGTTGATGTGAAAATTGATCATTGTTCCAAGTTGAATGATATTTCCTCCTTGGGCAAATTAAACAGTTTGGCGACACTGCATGTGGAAAAATGCAAGCTTTTGAATGACTTTTCTTTTCTATCAAATAATAAATCTATTGAAAATTTATTTTTATCGGACCTGGATTCTATTTCATTCGTTGCAAGTATGGAACGGATCAAGTCGCTACGATTTTGGAATTTGAAGGACGGTGATATTAGCCCTGTTCTAAAAACGAAGTCTTTGATAAGCGTAGATTTCTATCCAGATAAAAAACATTACAGTCATACTAAAGCCGAGATAAAGTCATTGATAGGTTAACGCGATTTAGCCTGAGTATGTATGATTAATGGAGCTGCTGTTAATGAGGCTTGCGGATATTTGCTAGGCAAGCATAGGATGCTCTGGTGATATAACGAAAAATTTGGTTACATTGCAGCAGAATTGGACCAATACTCCAGCGATGCGTGAATTTGAAGGGCAAGTAAGAGCGGCGTCGAAGGTGACCGAGTAGTTGGTTATTTGGCAACGCCAATCTATAACGGCAATAATTTGATCCCTAAAACTGTCACTCTAATCGGAAAAGGCTGTGGAGGGTATGGTCTAGGTGTTTCCATTTTAAATCCAATTGGTTCCTAAGTATGACAATTGAAAGAGTTAAGTCGATACTTTCTCCGCCTTCAAGGCCTACCGATGTCCCTAAAAACGAAGTTTGGGGAGAGATTGAAGCTAGAATTGGAACTTTACTGCCGAGTGATTACAAGGCGTTTATAAAGCAGTATGGAACAGGCAGGATCGCGAATTTTTTATGGATTTTTAATCCGTTTTCAAGAAATGAAAATTTAAACTTGGTAGCTCAACTCGATAGGCAGCGAGATGTATTTTCTGATCTTGAATCTTTTGGAGAGGTTTTGCCATATAAACTGTTTCCCGAGGATGGGGGAATATTCCCATTTGCGATGACTGATAATGGAGATGTATTATTTTGGCGCACCGGTGCTAATCCTGAGCAGTGGGGTATAGTGATAAACGATGCGCGATCACCAGAATGGCAGGAGTTTGCGTTGACATTCGGTGAGTTTTTATTTGAATTACTTTCAGGCAGATTGGTTTGCGCTGTATTTTCTGGAGAATCGCCGAAATTCGACACAGTGTAGCTCGCGTAGGTACGATAGTGTCAGTGTCATCGTTCGCTGGGAAGCGTCTAATCTTAAATCAGATAGTTTCTTCCTCGCCTGAGAGGCAAGCGGAACGAAGAAAAACGTGGCAAGGCCGGCCACATTGTCACCCGCTACTAATGAGATAGCGACAACGGTCTGGTTCGCGCCGAAACGCCGCAAAGAATCAGCGAATACCTCTACGACAGCCCGCGCCTGCTGACGGAAACCGACAGCCGCGCAGTCGCATCTATCTATTCGAACCCGGCAGTGTCCGGCTCTTGGCTCCGCAGGAACAAGACAACACCCAAACCCAGCACCACCTACCACCTGGACCATCTCGGCACGCCCAGGGAGCAGACCGATACTGATGGCAGAATCGGCTGGTCCGCCCGCTACCGCGCTTACGGAAATCTGGCCCAGGCCGATGTCGAAGCCATCAATAGCCCGAATCAATAAGATGGATTTAAAAGGCTTAAAAATAAATGGTAAAGGAGAATCCATATGAAAGTTGAAACAGTATCGCTTGAAGAAGTGTTGACCGATCCAGGTAGGTTCAAAGGTTGGCTTTTTCTAGAGCCAGTGCCGTGGACAGCGAAAAGCCGGGGAGTTTTGATTGTTTTCGATAAAGACGCGGAGCCAAGCGATGAGCTCATCCACGCACGGATTGAAGACAAAGAGTGGTGCGAAACGTTGGATATAACAACGATAGAAGATATTGTGTTTAATGCTGCACAACAAATAGAAATGCCAAGGATAGATGAGTTGGTGGAAGCGTTCACTTTTTATTTTAACAATGATGCTTTCAAAGAGTTTTGAATGTATTTAATCAGGAATGAACGCCGAAGGCGGGGAGCTTAGGTATGTTAGCCTAAGCGTATGCTTGAACGTGTCACCAAATCTTGAATCAAAAAGTCTCGCCCACTTACGGCCGGCATCGTCGACGAATATGGGGAGAAAGTAAAGTCATTTGACCATAACAGAATTAGTCGTGATCGCAACTCGACAATCAATTATCAAGCAGAAATGAAAACACTGAAAGGAGATTGCAGGTGAGCGAAATAAAAATTAGGGGGTGGGGGGCGAAGCCAAGAACGATGCTTCGATATATTAAGTCTGGCGACATATTTATGTTTCAGGTTGATGATAATCGGTATGGGATTGGGCGGATTTTACTGCTCTTAAAATAAGTTAAGCCATATTCATGGGATAATATCCTCATGAAATGTA
>NZ_PIZT01000018.1:0-45688 GCF_002834115.1 Methylomonas sp. Kb3
AGGTCCGCGGTGCGCAATTACGAAATACTATCGCTAACTTACGGAATTAAGCACTAGCTTCCTATCTACAGCCAGACTGGAAGCCGGAGCTTCCAAGACCGGGGTTCCCAAGCTGGAGCTTGGGAACCAGAGCCACCAGAGCCAGATCACCGCTCAATCCGGCACATCGGTAGATCAGCCGGGGCCGACTTGAATAATCTGATTCAGTTGCTCGCAAAGCTGAGTGAACAAATCGCCCGGCAAGACCTTAAGCGGATGCGGTTTGGCTTTGCGCAAGCGCCAGTCGAAGGATTTGGGTTGGTGGCAGAGCACATAGCTGGTTTGTTCGGCTTTGCGGCCGCCGGCTTTACCGACGGCGACCGCAAACGGATTGTCGGCGTTATAGGCGGCAGTTGTCATTGGCAGGCCGATCACCAGCGAGGTTTTTTCGTTGAAAATGCTTGGCGAAAGCACTAAAAACGGATGGATGTCGCGCATTTCCTGGCCGACTTGCGGATTGCAATCAATCCAGATGATGTCTTGCCTTTCCGGTACCCAGGCCGTTGCTTGCTTACGGCTTACCAACGTTCGGCACCGATTGCTTCCGCGGTTGCCATGGCTTCGCCGCCGTGCCGCTCGGGATCGAAACGGGCCAAACGTTGTTCCAACGTTAAAGGTTCGTCGACTAACGGGGTGATAATCACCTTGTCATCTTCAACGGATACCCGTACTCGTTGATGGTTGTGCAAATGGGCTGCTTTGGCAATGGCCGCCGGTAGGCGCACGCCCAGGTTATTACCCCATTGTTTGATGTCGAGTATGGCTTTGGTCATGATGATCTCCGGGATGTTTAAACGCGAGTATAAACATGGTTTTATATTCGGGTCAATTTTGTGAATTTCTCTACTCCTCTGGTTCCCAAGCCGGAGCTTGGAAACCAGATCGACCGGCTGGTCGATAGGTCACTCCAATTCCCCATCCATCTCTAACGCCCGCATCTCCAAGCCTTCGATTTCTTGTAACGATTTGCCGGCAATCCCTTGCAAGTCGCCGTACATGCCGACTGTGGCGTTCATCACCCGCTCAATTTGCGCTTCGCGTTTGGCCCATTGTTTCAGGATGGCTTTGCGCTCTTTGTCCAAGTCTTCCTGCATGGTGGAGAAGGCTTCGACGATGGCTTCGACCCGTTGCCGAAAGCGCGGGCCGGTTAAGTATTCGTAGACCAAGGCAGTTTTGCCGTGCTGGCCTTCGGCGGCGAGGCGGGCCAAACCGATTTCCAGCAGGGTATGGCGCAAGATGGTGGCGACCGGTAAGGCGGCGCGGGGGCTGGTGACCCAAACGCCGTCGATGACGTCGAAGGTTTCCACTTCCTTGGGCAAGGCATGGCTGACGATGACCGCCAATTCGGCTTTGGCGGCGCGCTGGTCTTCGCGCAGCTTCACTAACCAGCCGTCGCTCCAGTTTTTGGTGCGCTTGGATTCCCACAAGATGTTGCCGGCCGGGGTGCCGTTCGGGCCGTTGACCCGTTGCAACACGTCGCCGCCGAATTCGCCCTTGGCGACCGGTTCGATACTGTCGAACGGAAACTTGCCGCGCAGCAGGTTTTCCAGTTCCAGTTCCTGGACTTCGCCTTGCAGTTGCTGCGAGCCTTGTTCGGCTTTTTGTTTCAGTTCCTCGATTTTTTGCTGCATGGAGGCGATGGTCTGGTCCTTTTCCATCACCCGCAGTTTCAGGCCTTCCTCGGCTTCGCGTTTAGCTTGGCTGCGCACTTCAGCCAGATTGGTTTGCACGCGCTTTTCGATGGTCAGTTCCAGCTCGCGTTTGGCGTCATCCAGTTCGCGCTGCTTTTTGATCAGTTCGGCCTGGGCTTGCTGAGCCTCGGCCAGTTTGGCGTCGCGGACTTTCAACACTTCGTGCAAGTCGGCTAATTCGCGGTTCTTGTGTTCCAGTTCGGCGGCAGCGGCTTGTTTGGCTTTACGGGTTTCTTCCTCAATGACCCGCTGGCGCTCGGCTTGCAGTTGCTTGGCAACTTGCTCTGCGACTTGATCGTCCAGGCCGCGCTTGGCTTCGGCCAGTTGTTTTTCCTGATCTTTGATACCCTGTTCGCGCAAGGCAATCGCTTGGTCTTTTTGTTGTAGCTGTTGCTCAAACTGTTTACGGGTGGCAGCAATTAGCGGCGCGGCCAGCGATTCGGTCAACGGTACTTGCGTACTGCAATTGGGGCAGGTGATGGTGGCTTCGGTCATGTTTAGTGGCTTTATATAGAGATTCGGAATACGCAGGTATTGGCGCCAGACACACTTGGCATTTTGACCCCGGCATCCGTGCCGGGTGAGGATTTACTGCGTTTGATGGATGGGCGCAAGCCGATATTTATCTGCGCTGTCTAGCGGCTAAAGCATGGTCGCCCAAGGATTCCAAGTCGGCCAGCCCATGAATTTCGCAGCGTCCGCCGCGAGCGATGTAGTCTTCTCGGTAATGGGCGATAAACTCCATCACGGTGTGGTCGATCAAGTCGGCGGCGCTTAAATCGAAGATCACGGTTTGGCCGTCTGCCAGGCTGGCTACCTGGCTTTTTAGCGCCAGAAAATTGGAGAACAAAGCTGCGCCGCTGACTTTAACAATCCAGCTGTTTGGTCCGTTGGCTTGCAGTTTAAAAGATATAGACAGCAAGTTGCCCAAGGGCACGCCGCGGCCGATGTGCAGCAACAATTTGGCGGCGATGCCGATCAGTACGCCGACTAACAGATTGGTTGCCAGGATCGCGAAAATGGTAATCACGAACAAAGCCAGTTGTTCCTTGCCCAAGTCCATGCTTTTGGCAAAGGCTTGCGGCGAAGCCAAGCGATAGCCGGTATAAACCAGCAGCGCGGCCAACGAGGCTAAGGGAATTGTCGAGATCAAGTCCGGAAACAGCACCACAAACAGCAAGACGAAGCCGCCGTGAAAAAAATTAGCCCAGCTGCTGCGGCCGCCGGCGTCGATGTTGGCTGAGCTGCGGACGATTTCCGCAATCATCGGTAAACCGCCGATCATGCCGGACACTACGTTGCCGATACCTGCCGCGCGCAATTCCTTGTTTAAGTCGGAGTAGCGTTTTTCCGGGTCGAGCTTGTCGACGGCGGCGGCGCTGAGCAGGCTTTCCAGGCTGCCCACCAGGCAGATTGAAATCACACTTTCCCAAAACGCCAAGGCGCTCAGTTTGCTGAAATCCGGCAGGTAAAAACTGGCCAACAGACTGTCCGGGAATGTCACCAGAAAGTGCGATGCAAACAAAACATCTTTAGGAACGATGAACGCTTCGCCCGGCTGCAATTGGTCGAGCTGGAATAGATGGCCGAGCAGGATGCCGGAGGCAATGACGATGATGGGTGCCGGAATCTTGCGCAGCAAAGGCTGGTGAATCTGCGGCCAGCCGATCAGCACCACGATACCGGCCAGCGCGATCAAGCCAATTTGCGGCATGAAGTAAATCAGGCTATGCGGCAAAGCCACGATGCCGGACAGGATGCTGGCACCTTGGCTTTGCACGCCGGCCATCACCGGTAATTGTTTGCTGATGATGATAATGCCAATCGCCGCGAGCATGCCGTGTACCACCGAAGCCGGAAAAAATGCCGCCAAGCGGCCGGCTTTGAAGTAACCCAGCACGGTTTGCAAGGCGCCGGCAATGACGATTGCCGCCAAGGTATAGCGGTAGCCTGCCATTGTATCGCCGTCGCCGAGGGTTTGCACGGAGGTCAATATCACCACGATCAAACCGGCCGCTGGGCCGGTAATAGTGAGTTGCGCGCCACCGATGCGCGATACCAGCAAGCCGCCGACGATGGCGGAAATGATGCCGGCCATCGGTGGAAAGCCGGAGGCGACGGCGATACCCAGGCACAAGGGCAAGGCGATCAGGAATACCAAAAAGCCGGCGGTGAGGTCTTGCCGCCAATGATTTGCTAGCGAGGGTTTTTGCATGAATTCTCCGGGTAGGTCGCATGGCCCGATACGCACGCAGTTAATCGGGCAATGAATTGGATGAGGTTTTTATTCAATCATAACCAGTTTTTTCCGAACGTTATGAAGTTTGTGGGCGGATGCTGTTCCGGCTTTTTGTTACGGGTATGGCCAAGCGGGTGTTGGAGGCCGCAGTGGCAGGTTGGTTTTAACGTTTGCCTAGGCCTGCGACAGTGCGTCGCAGGGACAAATAAAACGGGCCTAGCCTGATGATTCGGGTAAAATGGGCCGGCCAATTCTGGTCTTTTTTAACACTGAGAACCAGCTGTTTCCAGTTTCTTTTCCCGCTTAAATTAATAAATATGCA
Source organism: Methylomonas sp. Kb3 (assembly GCF_002834115.1). NCBI lineage: Bacteria > Pseudomonadati > Pseudomonadota > Gammaproteobacteria > Methylococcales > Methylococcaceae > Methylomonas > Methylomonas sp. Kb3. The sequence goes on from NZ_PIZT01000018.1 coordinate 4,292, forward strand.
CATTGTTGCTCGTGTAATTTTTGTCTTTTTCTGTTTGTTTGCCCAGCCCTTGCTGGCCGCCGATTCGGGTAACTCCAGCTTTCTGGTATTGAATTATCACGACATTCTCGAAGAAGAAGAGCGGGTGCCGCCATTTGATCGGATCGCGGTCAACAAAGACCATTTGGCCGATCATTTTGCCTGGTTGAAGCAGAATAACTATCACGTGATCAGCGTCCAGGATTTGCTGGATTGCATGAAGGGCGACAAGGTGTTGCCGACTAAAGCCGTGATGTTGACCTTTGACGACGGCTACCTGAGTTTTTATACCCGGGCCATGCCTTTGCTGAAAAAATACAAGTATCCGGCCACCTTGGCGGTAGTCGGTTCTTGGCTGGAGCAGCAGAATGTGCCCGGTGTTAAACCGTTGATGACGCCGGCGCAGATTCGCGAAGTGGCGGACAGCGGTCTGGTCGAGATTGCGTCGCACACCTATGATTTACATCACGGCATCGTCGCCAATCCGCAAGGCAATCAACAAAGCGCGGTCACTTCGCGTTTGTACAGCAACGAATACGACGAATACGAGAAAGACGAGGACTATCGCAAACGGATTTTCCAGGAAGTGGATAAAAGCTCCGAGCGTTTGTTTCAGATATTGGGCAAGCGGCCGCGGGTGATGGTGTGGCCTTACGGCGAATATAACGCGATTGCGCTGGAAGCTACGAAATTGGCTGGCATGCGATTGACCATGGGGCTAAACGACGGCGCCAATACCCTGGCCGATGCATATGTGATGAAGCGGATGATGATCACCGACGACGTCAACGCCAAACAGTTCGGTGAAATCGTCAAAAACCAGCGCGTGGGCCAGGAGTTGCGGGTCGCGCACGTGGATATGGATTACATCTACGACGAGGACGAAGAGCAGACCGAAAAGAATTTGGCCTTGGTGGTGGAGCGAATTAAAGCCAGCGGCGCCAATACCGTTTATCTGCAAGCCTATTCCGACCCGGATGGCGACGGTAATGCCGACAAACTGTATTTCCCTAATCGGCATTTGCCGGTACGCCGGGATATGTTTAATCATGTGACCTTGCAATTGCGCACGCGGGCAGGCGTGAGAGTGTATGCCTGGATGCCGATCATGGCGTATAAAGCCGATGTGCCGCTGAAATGGTACGTGAAAGAATGGCGCGACGGCGAACCGCAGTTGTCCCGGCATATCTATACCCGTTTGTCGCCGTTTAACCCGGAAGCCCGGCAGTTTGTCGGCGAAATTTACGAAGACCTGGCGAAACATTGCGACTTTAACGGCATTCTGTTTCACGACGACGGGATTTTGTCGGATTTTGAAGACGTCTCGCCGCTGGCGATGGACTTCAGTCGCAACGTCTGGGGCATGCCGGCCGAGTTCGACAAGATCCACGCATCCAGCGAGTTACGCTTGCGTTGGGCCCAGCACAAAACCGAGTTGATCGGCCAGTTCACCGATTATTTGACCGACAAGGTCCGGTTCTATCGGCCTTACATCAAAACCGCCCGCAATTTTTATTCGTTGCCGCTGTTAAAGCCTTATAGCGAAGAATGGTATGCGCAGTCTTTCCCGGCATTTTTAAAGCATTACGACTACGTGGCGGTGGAAGCGATGCCTTTCATGGAAGAGGCGGAAAATCCCAAACAATGGTTGATAGAGTTGGTGGAAAAGACCGCGCAATATCCGGACGGATTGGACAAGATGGTGTTCGAATTGCAGGCGGTTAATTGGAAAACCAAGCAGGATATTGCGATGCCGGTGTTTACCGAGCAATTCGAGTTATTGAAAAAGCACGGCGCCAAGCATATCGGTTATTACCCGGATAATGTGTTTAACGATCAGCCGAAGTTGGCCGAGCTGAAAAAATTCTTCCCGGTTTCGAGAAAGGATTAAACGATACATGGAAAACTTGCTAGACCAAGCCTGGGTGCAGCAGTTTATCGACTGGTGGTTGATCACCCTGGAATATTTGCAGGAAGTGCCGTGGTGGCAGTTCAACGAATGGCTGTCGCGCTTTGTGTTTTATTATCCGTTGCTGATGGCCTATGTCTGGATGTTGGGCGGCATGATTTATTACGTGCGTTGGGAGCGGAATCGCGGCAATGTGTTGTCCGATCTGCCGCAGTTACCCGAATATCCGTCCGTGTCGATTCTGATCCCTTGCTATAACGAGGGCGAGAATGTCCGGGAGACCATCGAATATCTGCTGCATCAGGAATATCCCAACTACGAAATTATTGCGATCAACGACGGCAGCAAAGACAACACGCTGGAAATTTTGCACGAGCTGGCCGACCAGCACCCACAAATTCGAGTGGTCAATTTAGCCAGCAATCAAGGCAAGGCGGTGGGTTTGCGCACCGCAGCATTATTAGCCAATAGCGAAATTTTGATCGGCATTGACGGTGACGCCTTGCTGGCGCCGAATGCGACGGCCTGGATCGTTCGACATTTTCTGGAAGATCCGCATGTCGGCGCGGTGACCGGTAATCCGCGTATCCGCAACCGTTCCACTTTGCTGGGCAAAATTCAGGTTGGGGAGTTTTCCGCTATCGTTGGGATGATCAAGCGTGCGCAGCGTTCTTATGGGCATGTATTTACCATTTCCGGAGTGATTGCCGGTTTCCGGAAAACTGCCTTGCACGATGTGGGCTATTGGAGTCCGGACATGGTGACCGAGGACATCGACATTAGCTGGAAACTGCAATTGGCCGGCTGGGCTATCCGTTTTGAGCCCAATGCCTTGTGTTGGGTGTTGATGCCGGAAACGCTAAACGGCTTGTGGAAACAGCGCAGCCGCTGGGCGCAAGGTGGAGTTGAGGTCTTGCTGCGTTATTTCCGGCCGCTGTTTAGCTGGCGTTCCCGTGGTATGTGGCCGCTGTATCTGGAATGCTGCATCAGTTTGACCTGGGCGTTTCTGGTGGTGGCGATGCTGGCGCTGGTGCCGATCGAGTGGCTTAGCAGCGAACCGCAGGAGGCGCTGGAAGATTTATCGCCGCATTGGACCAGTATGTTGTTATGCGTCACCTGTTTGATTCAGTTTGCCGTCAGTTTAACTATCGATTCCAGTTACGAGCGTAAGAGCGGCGGCTCCGCGCAGCATTACTATTGGATGATTTGGTATCCGATTGTCTATTGGCTAATCAATGTCGGGACCACGATTAACGGCTGCATCAAGGCCTTGCGCAAAAAGCGCGGCCAGCGGGCGGTGTGGGTAACCTTGGATAGAGGCTTGAGGCAAAAATGAAAGACATCATCATCAACCAACCGCATCTACAAAGTTTCCGGCAAAAATGCGGTTCGGCGTTTATGTCGGTATTGAGTTGGGTGCTTTGGTTGTATTTTTTGTGGCCCCTGTTTACGCTCGGCGCCTGGTTGATGGGTTTGAAAAGCCTGTCCGACGAGATCCGCTGGTTCGGGGGTTATAAAACGCTGTTGGAATTGTTGCAGTTGTACGGCGAGATCGTGGTGATCATTGCCGGCATCTGGTTGTTTTGGACTTTGTATTTGTCCTGGTTGCATGCCAGCGTCGCTCCGAAGCGGACCGCGCCTGTCACTGATCAACAGTTGGCGGTGGCGTTTAAGGTCGATGAAGCCTTGGTATTGAAGGCTCGGGCCGGCAAAAAAGTAACCGTGCACTTCGATAATCACGCGGTGATTACCGAGATAGATTCATAGTAGTCCGGATTGCTGGGTTGTGGTTCTGCTTTTCGCGGCGTTGATGTTACACTGCGCTAGGCGTATTCAAGGACTTACATTATGCAACTTGCAATCACAGTGTTGGGCGGCAAGTCCAACGGTTTTATCGCGGAAATCCTCTCGGCCCTGAGTGCCTGTCAATGCAGTGTCGTGGAACTGCGCACGTCCAACCTGACCCAAATCACTGCGGCTTATCTGCTGATAGCCGGCAATTGGAATCATATCGCCAAGCTGGAAGGTATGCTGGAAGCGATAAAAGTTCGATTCGAAATTCAGATGAGTTTTTTACGGCCGGATGAAATCCCGCCAGTATTGGAGGGGGTGCCTTACACATTGGAAACCATTTCCATGGATAAAAATGACGTGCTGTTCGCGGTGACATCGTTTTTATTGGACAGGGGCATTTCTATCGAAGAAGTGACTGCCAGCCGCCATCAAGCGGCGTTTTTTAACACGCCGGTGTTCTCCACCAAATATGTATTGCTGGTACCGCCGGAAGTGCGCATTTTATCGTTGCGTGAAGAGTTTCTGGATTTTTGCGACAGCTTGAACATCGACGCTATTCTCGAACCCATTAAAAGGTGATCTGATGACTTTAGCTACTCTCGGCTCCGCCGTTCCCGATTTTGAAATTGCCGCCACCGGCGAAAAAACCGTCAAACTGAGCGACTATCGCGGCAAAAAAGTCGTTTTATATTTCTATCCCAAGGACAACACCCCCGGCTGTACCCAGGAAGGTCAAGGCTTTAGGGATAATATCGAACAGTTCAATCAATTAAATGCCGTTATCCTCGGTGTATCCCGTGATAGCGTGAAAATGCACGAGGGATTTAAATGTAAACAAGAGTTTCCGTTTGATTTGTTATCAGATCAGGACGAGAGCCTTTGCAATTTATTTGATGTCATCAAAATGAAAAACATGTACGGCAAGCAAGTGCGGGGTATAGAGCGCAGCACTTTCCTGATCGACGAAGCAGGTGTGTTGGTCAAGGAGTGGCGTAAGGTGCAGGTTAAAGCCCATATTGCCGAGGTGTTGAGCTATTTGCAATCGGCCGCTTAATAAATCGGCGCCAGTCCATCCTCATTGATGATCTTATTCAGTTAGCGTCAGACTACTTAAGACGACCGTCTAATAATCTTGTTTTGCCTTACGCCGGCTAGGGCAATTAAACCCTGCGCCCCGCTCAGGATTGTTTAATCCGGTGGTTTTGGCGATAATGAACACAGTTTTTAATCATTTGGACGAAACACATGAACGAAATGCTGTCCTCAGGGATTGAGCTGATGTTGATAGGCATGGGTATGGTTTACGCATTTTTGGCCATGTTGATCGTGGCTATCAATGTGATGTCCCGGCTGGTACGCCGCTATTTTCCGGAAATGCCTGCCAAGTTTTCGGATCAACCTGTCGTGGCAGGCAACGATAAAGCCGTTATCGCTGCTATTACCGCAGCTGTTCATCAGTACCGCAAAAAACATAAACACGGATAATCATACCCACAAGGTAGCAGTGCTCGGCCCAAAAACGTCATTAGGAGAAAAGAGTGGAAAAGGTAAATAAGCCCCTAGGAATTACTGAGGTGGTATTACGTGACGCCCATCAGTCAATTCTGGCGACCCGGCTACGTATCGAAGACATGTTGCCAATTTGCGAGCAGCTTGATCAAATCGGTTACTGGTCTATCGAATCCTGGGGGGGCGCCACCTTTGATGCGTGTATTCGCTATTTGGGCGAAGATCCTTGGGAGCGTTTACGGCTGTTAAAAAAAGCCATGCCCAATACCCCGCAACAAATGCTGTTCCGCGGGCAAAATATTTTGGGCTACCGGCATTATGCGGACGATGTGGTCGATAAATTCGTCGAGCGTTGCGTGGTCAACGGTATAGACGTATTTCGGATTTTCGATGCGATGAACGATATGCGCAATATCGACCGCGCCATCAAAGCCGTGCTACATACCGATGCCCATGCCCAAGGCACTATTTCCTACACCACCAGTCCGGTGCATACCATCAAGAAATGGGTTGAGCAGGGCAAGCAAATTGAGGACATGGGTGCGCACTCTATCTGTATCAAGGATATGGCCGGTTTGTTGACGCCTTACGATGCTTACGAGCTGATCAGCAAACTAAAAAAAGCCGTGGCGATTCCAATCCATATGCAATGCCACGCTACCACCGGTTTAAGTGTCGGTACATACATCAAGGCTGTTGAGGCAGGCGTCGACAATGTCGATACCGCCATCTCGTCGTTGAGCATGACCTACGGTCACAGCCCCACTGAAACCATAGTGGCGGCCATGGCCGGCCAAAAGCGCGAAACCGGTCTGGATTTAGCCAAGCTGGAAAAAATCGCCGCTTATTTCCGAGAAGTGCGCAAAAAATATGCGCAATTTGAAGGCAGCCTAAAAGGCGTGGATGGCCGGATTTTGGTCTCGCAAGTGCCGGGCGGCATGCTAACCAATATGGAAAGTCAATTGCGGGAGCAGGGCGCGGCAGATCGTTTCGATGCGGTGCTGCAGGAAATTCCGTTAGTGCGTAAAGACCTGGGTTACATCCCGCTGGTCACGCCCACTTCGCAAATTGTCGGTACTCAGGCCGTGTTGAATGTGCTAGCCGGCGAGCGCTACAAAACGATCAGCAAGGAAACCGCCGGTGTATTGAAAGGCGAATACGGCGCAACGCCAGCCCCAGTCGATAAAGAATTGCAGGCGCGCGTGCTGAACGGCGCCGAACCGATCACATGCCGACCGGCGGATTTGCTGGAAGCCGAGATGGACAAACTGGTGGCAGATGTAAAAGCCAAAGCCGCGGCGGAAGGCGTGAAACTGGCCGACAGTGTTGAAGAAGATGCGCTTATTGATGGTTTGTTTGCGCAAGTCGGCTGGAAATTCATTCAAAACCGCGGTAACCCGGAGGCTTTTGAACCTAAACCGGGAGCAGAGAGCGCGACAGCGTCAGTGCCCGCCGTTACCCAGAAAGCCGTGGTCGCAGAGACCTACACTGTTAACGTCGACGGCAAAAACTATCACGTAGCGGTGGCATCCGGCGGTGCCGACTTAGTCGTTAAACCGGTTACAGTACAGTCCGTTTTGGACAGCGGCCCCATGTTGGCAGCCACTGCGCCTATCGTCAGCGGCAGTGGTGTTGTGGAATCGCCGCTGGCTGGCGTGGTGCTTAAAGTCAATGTCAATGTAGGCTCTCATCTCTCCGAAGGCGATGTCGTTTTGATTATGGAAGCGATGAAAATGGAAACTGAGATCCGCGCCAAAGTAGCCGGTATCGTCAGCGCGGTAAACGTTCGTCAGGGGGATTCCGTGGCGGTCGGCGATGTATTGGTCACCTTGTAATATTTCTTATCGTTTAACGTGGTCTCGGGCCGTTAGCTTAGGCCCGGGATCTAAGTAATTCGCTGATCAGCGATTCGCGCCACGCTACTGGCGGGTGCGATGGCGGTGATTCTGATCAAACAACCGATTGAATACATAATCCATGGAAAATCTTAGACTGTTGTGGGAAAGCACGGGTATCTATAACGTTACCGGGCCGCAAGTCATTATGATGGCGGTGGGGTTTTTGCTGTTGTATCTGGCTATCAAAAAAGGCTTTGAACCTTTGCTGCTATTGCCGATAGGATTTGGCGCGGTGCTGAGCAACATTCCGGTGGCCGGCATGATAGACGAAGGCGGCATCCTTTATTACCTATATGGTGGTATCAAGGCAGGCATCTTTCCGCTACTGATTTTTATGGGCGTCGGGGCGATGACCGATTTCGGCCCGATGTTGGCTAACCCTAAAACTTTGTTTTTAGGGGCCGCCGCCCAATTCGGGATATTCGCGACTCTATTCGGCGCGTTGGCGTTGAATGCCGTTCCAGGTATGGATTTTACGCTTAAGCAGGCGGCGGCGATTGCCATCATCGGTGGTGCTGACGGCCCCACTGCGATCTATGTGGCTTCCAAATTGGCTCCGGAATTGTTGGGAGCGATTGCGGTGGCCGCGTATTCTTACATGGCATTAGTACCCTTGATTCAACCGCCCATTATGCGCGCGCTGACCAGCGAGCAAGAGCGGCGGATAGAAATGCAACAACTTAGAGTGGTTAGCAAGGCCGAGAAAATCGTATTTCCTTTGATGTTGCTGGTGTTGACCGCCATGTTGCTGCCTTCTGCTGCACCGCTGGTGGGCATGTTTTGTTTGGGTAACTTGATGAACGCCAGCGGCGTGGTCGAAAGACTGAGTAAAACCGCGCAAAACGAATTGATCAATATAGTCACGATATTCCTGGGTTTGTCGGTCGGCTCCAAGCTGAGTGCCGAGGCGTTTTTGAAAATGGAGACACTGGGTATTTTAGGCCTGGGCGCAGTCGCTTTTTCTATCGGTACTGCAAGTGGTGTGCTGATGGCCAAAGTCATGAACCGTTTCAGCAGTACGCCTATCAATCCGTTGATTGGTGCTGCCGGCGTTTCCGCCGTGCCCATGGCAGCGCGGGTGGCTAATAAAATTGGTTTGGAAAGTAACCCGCACAACTTTTTGTTAATGCACGCGATGGGACCGAATGTGGCTGGTGTGATCGGCTCAGCAGTCGCGGCGGGCGTGTTGTTGAGTTTGGTTCGTTAGCGCCAAAACTCTGTATGAGTGCCCTGTCAGCCAAGGACCAGCCGATTAAGGTGCTTTGGCTGACATCAAGTTATCCACGCAGTAAAGACGACAGTGCATCGGTTTTCTTGCGCTATTTGGCGGAAGCTCTGGCAAACCAGAAAGTTAATCTTTATATCCTCTCACCGGATCATCCGGAAGCAATCCCTACTACGCAGCCTGACGGCATAGTTTGTCGCCATTTTCGTTATTTTTGGCCGCGTAAGTGGCAAATGTTAGCTTACGGCTCAGGGATTTTACCCAACTTGCGAACCGCGCCTTGGTTGTTGTTGCAGGTGCCTTTTTTCATTCTGTCTATGTTTATTACTGCGGCCGCGATTATGGTTGCCCGCCGGCCGTCGTTGATACACGCCCACTGGATTTTCCCGCAAGGCACGGTAGCGGTATTGTTAGGCAAGCTGTTCAAAATCCCGGTGTTGGTGACCGCGCACGGTGGTGACGCTTTTGCGTTGCGAGGTAGCGTTTTAGGGGCTATCAAACGCTGGACCATAAAGCATTGCGCAGCTTGGACCAGCAACACCGAAGCCACTGCCGATGCCGTAGGCCCGGATTTGCCCAAGCCGCAGATTATTCCCATGGGCATAGACTATGAAAAATTTGCGGCCGGCAATGCAAAAGCTATTCTCAAGCCAAACAATCAGCAAAAAACAATTCTATTATTTGTCGGGCGCTTGGTTGAAAAAAAAGGCGTGGCCGATCTGATAGTGGCGGTTGCTGATTTGCCTAAAAACCTACTTGATCGCATTGAATTATGGATTATTGGCGATGGCATCGAGCGTGAACGTTTAAAAATGTTAGCGGTTGATTTAAAGATTGAAGATAAGGTGGTTTTTCACGGCAGATTTCCGAACGCCATCTTACCGGACTACTATGCGGCAGCTGATATTTTCATCGCCCCATCAATTGTCGACAGCAATGGCGATACGGAAGGCCAAGGTGTAATTTTATTGGAAGCGATGGCTAGCGGCACTGCTGTGATAAGTACGCGCACTGGTGGCGTTGCCGAAATAATTGAGCATGGAAAAACGGGGTTGTTAGTTGATCCTAAGCAAACAAAATCGCTTTCAAAGGCGATTGAGCAGCTATTGGTGGATGAAACTTTAAGAAAAGGACTGTGCGCATTTGGGAGGCTGGCTGCCGAACCTTATGATTGGAAAGAGATCGCCAGTAAGTTTGTCGCAATTTATAGCCGACAGTCATAGAGTAGTTAAGCGGTAATGAACATCTACTTCCTGTGTAAGCGGTATTACACCAACAAAGATCTAATTCATGATCGCTTTGGGCGGCTTTACCATTTGCCGAAACAATGGGTGACCCATGGTAGCGATGTTTTTGTTGATGCCATTGACTATCGAAATAACACAGAAATAAGCGTTAACGAAGCGGGTGTTTCTTTTCATACCATTCCAGCAACGGCAAGCAAGATACCTCGATTTCTTCTGGATGCCTATCGCAATGCTTGTATTGCCAAACCGGATGTTCTCATCGCAAGTGGCGACATTTACATTGGTTACCTAGGGCTTTGGATAGCAAGAAGACTTGGAGTGCCATTTGTCTACGATGTGTATGATTATTACCCGTCTTTTCGGATCAACCGATTTAAAGGACTCGCTTTGCTGTTTGATCATACGGTTAAGAAAGCCGATTTGGTTTTATGTGCAAGCCAACCTCTGTTACAAAAAGTCCTTACCCAACTTAACCAAAATGCCCTATTAATCGAAAATGGAGTTGATACGGCCTTATTCAATAAAGGTGATCATTTACGGGCCAGACTGGCGATGAAACTGGTGACCGATATTCCATTGGTTGGTTATTTCGGTTCAATTACGCCGTCCCGAGGACCGCTTCTGATCGAAGCCTGTCGACGAGCCAGATCGGCTCTGCCGAATTTGCGTCTTGTATTGGCCGGACGAGTAACGGATGTATGCTTTGACGAGCCGTGGATAGACTATTTTGGTGAGTTGGAACAATCAGACATACCAAAACTTATACAGGCTTGTGACGTGGTATGCGTGCCGTATGCCGATGATACATTCAATAGTATGTCCGGCGCATGCAAGATTGCGGAATACCTTGCTTGCGGAAAACCAGTTGTAGCTACACGGGTTTCCAATCACGAACAGATCTTTAAAGATGCACCGTCATCTATTTGCGATCCCGATACAGTCGATATGGCAAAAGCAATCCTCTCACAGCTTCAGACCCCAGAAATAGCTTTGTTTCCAGAAGAGTTAGCTTGGCGATTAATTGGTCAAAAACTTTATGAAGCTTTGACTAAACTTGCCGGATGAAAAATCTTTTTATCGTCATTACCGACTTTAATGGCTACACGCAAACCCGGCGTTGTTTGGAGGCCTTGGCCGCAAGCCAATATCGTACGTTTACTGTTTTGGTAGTCGATCATGGCACCAATGACACCACGCGGATTGGCCTGGCTAAGGATTTTCCAGATGTGATTCGCTTGGAAGGTTCATCCGAACTTTGGTGGACTGGCGCAACCAATTTGGGGATTCGTGCGGCTATAGAGCGTGGCGCGGACTATGTGATGTTGCTAAACGACGATTGCTATGTGGCGCCGGATACTGTGGGTTACCTGGTCCAATCAACTGAAGCATATCCCGAAGCCATTATTGCTCCAGTACAGCGCGATTGGCAAAGCGGACAAATCACGTCTATCAGTCCCAGTACCTGCTTTTTGTTGGGGTTTTCCACGATAACAGGCCCCAAGAAACTCAGCGCTAAGATGCTCACCCAAGATGTTATCCCCGTCAAACTAATCGTTGGCGGCAGAGGAGCGCTAGTTCCCGTTGCGGTATTTAACAAAATAGGCTTGTTCGACGAAAAACGCTTGCCACATTATGGTGCCGACCATGATTTTTATTTACGTGCCAGAAAGCAGCAAATTTCGCTTAATGTAGCGCCTCATGTAGTCGTGGATATTGATTCGCATAGCACCAGTCAGGCTAGTAATCCAGCTAGGCTTAGCATTTTTGGATTTATGCATTCTTTGACCAGCACTAGATCCCATCGCAATCTGCGAGATGTTATTACTTTATTCAAGTTTCACTATCCTGTTTCATGGCTATGCCAGCTAGGAGTAGCGCTATATTTTGTCCGCTATTTTCTTGTATATTTATTTAATCGAGCGAGGTATGTTGTTTGGTAATTAAAAGCAATTAATTAATGTATTAAATATTATTCGCTTTAATTTTTTATTGTGTAAACCGGTATTAAAATAATAGCTGGCGAAAAAATTGAGAATTCTTAAAAAATTTATATTTGAGTATAAAGAGAGTATTGTTCTAAGGCGTTTTATAAAGTTATTTAGTGTTGATGGCTTTGTTAAAGCTTCAGGGATAATTTTTTTGCCGATATATCTGCATTTGATGACGCAAGAAGAATACGCTGTATTCAATTATATGTTGTCAGTTATAGGTACTTTTGGGCTAGTTCTTAATTTTGGATTATATGTTTCTCAGATAAAGCTATATCATAGTTTGCGTAGTGAAGAAAGGGCGTCTTTATTGTATACAATTAATGTTATTTTAATTGTTTTTTTAATAATATTTCTTGCTCCATTATACTTTTTTGGTTGGGATGATGTTCTTGTTAAGAGTTTATTTTCTAAATCTATTGCTTATCATCATTATAGATGGCTAATATTAATTGGCATGATAAGCTCAGTGTACTCATGCATGTTATTGTATTTTTTTATGGCGGAGGAGCTTGTTGCTGAGCAACAGTTATATAACCTATCTCGCTTTATAATCGGCACTGTAGTTGGAGTCTGTGCAATGTACTGGTTGTCAGGTGATAAGGCTGATATACGTGCAAAAGCATATTTATTCAGTGAAATATTCGCACTTACATTTTTTTTTCATTTTTATATTAATGTTATGTGTCCAAAGGTAAATTTAGGGTTGGCAGTAAAAGCTTTGAAAATAGGGTTGCCAATAATGGGCTCGGCTATATTGGGGGTTTTTGTTAATTTTTCTGATAAATATTTTATTGAGAAATATTGCTCGTTAGCTGATTTGTCGGTTTACTATTTGTCATTCACTTTAGCGAATATAATTACTATTGTTTTTTCGGCATTCCAAAATGTTTGGCTTCCTTTGTTCTTAAAGGAAAAAGATGTGTCTCTGAATCTGGCTAAAACGAAAAAAACATTTCTAGTTTTAGGTGGAGTGTTTGTTGCTATTGCGCTTTTTATATGGTTTGGTTTGTTTATGGCGATATTCTTTGAAATAATAGATGAAAAATACTCAGGTGTCTTGCGGATTCTACCTTATGCAATGATTACATGTATTATTTCAGGGCTTACCGGTTTATTAAGTAATTATGTTATATACTGGAATATGACTTTTCTGACTATTTTATTCGGTGTGTTTGTTGCGTGCATCAGTTTGCCGCTAAATTATTTTGGATCAAAGCTCTATGGTATTCTAGGGGTTTCAGTTGTTGGTGTGCTTGTAAGCGCAGTGCAGTTTAATTTATATTATATTTTTATTCTAATCAAAAAGAAACAGTACGTGAATATTTGAATATTCGGCTTCGTATTTTCGGTCGGCGTGTTTGTTTTATATAATGGAAAGTGACTTAAAGAAATTATGGTATGCTTTTCGTTATTATTATCGTGACTAGTCGATAAGCATCTGTTGCTGGGATATTACCATATAGCTTACATTTTACTGAGGCAACTTTTTTAAGAAAAAATAAATATGGTTAAAAGTTTTATAAAAGTAATGCTATCAATTTTTTTTAAGAAATATCGTGAGCCAGAAAAAGAAAGATTTATAAAGTTGTATGATCATGGTTCTGGTAAGTGTATTGAAATGTTTTGGAGAAAAGATAGCTTTATAGAATCTGAATTATATAAGTATGGTCTTTATGGTCGATGGGAAAGGCAGTCTCTTAAGATTTGGGCTGCTTTGTCAAAACGAGCTCATTTAATATTAGATGTCGGAGCGAATACTGGTGTATTTAGTCTAATTTCTCAAAGTAATAACAGTTCGGCGAAAATTATAGCGGTCGAGCCAATACAGATAAATTATGAGTTATTGGAATTAAATATAAAAAAAAATAATTTTCCTGTCAGTGTTGAACGGATAGCGTTGTCAAATTATGATGGAAACGCATCAATGTTCATGCTGAAAGATAGATTAAATTATATGACATCTATTAACGATAATAGATATAAACTACACCCTGAGGTTGCTGGAGATACTAAAATTATTGAGGTTGTCGTTGATGTTAAGCCCTATGAGTATTTACAAAATAAGTATTCGCTAAAAAATGTTGATTTAATTAAGATCGATGTTGAGGGGCATGAATTTTCAGTTCTGGAGTCGATGTATCCTGAATTAAAAGTGAGCTTGCCGTCAATCGTGGTGGAAATAATTAGTGATGATAGTGCAAATAAAATTAATAAGTTGCTTGAAGGTTTAAGTTATAGATATTTTTCTATAGATGAAGTTAAAAATAGTTTAACTTTGGTGTCTGGCCTTTGGAATAACGATCATCAGAACTTTTTAATATGCACTCAGGGTGTTGCGGATTATTTAAATAGTGTGGGACTGATGAGGTAATAGGCATTCTTTAGGTATGAAAATTTTAATAGTATCAGATTGGTATTCTGAGAGCATGGGCTATTCAGAAAATTTCTTGCCTATGGCTTTTGGGAAGCTAAATCAAGAAGTGCATTTGGTTACTTCTAATTTGCAAGTATATGCTACCTCGACTGACTACGATAAGGTATATAAAAATAAGCTCGGAAATTCTCAAACAAAAACAGGTGTATTCAAAAATTTATATTTCACGTTACATAGAAATTATTCTGAGGTTTCTCGCTACGGAATAAATATAATTGGTTTGGAAGAAAAAATAAAGAAGTTAAATCCAGATGTTATATACTGCTTTGAGATAAACCTGTTAACAACTGCGTTATTAGCAAAGTTAAAGCCAAAATACAATTTCTGTTTATTTTGTGAAAGCCGAATGCATTCTTCGGTTTTTTCCCCGCCGACTAATTTGATTAGTAAGGTTAAGTTCTGGATAAGCAATAGGCATTTTTGGCTGGAAGATGTTATCAATAATGTTGATATATTTTACCCTATAGCGCCGGACGTTTATTTTAATATTACAAATTATTTTTGTATACCTAGTGATAAGTGTAAGTTAGCTAGTCTTTCTGTCGAAACTGGTATTTTCAATTCTGAACGAAACGAAGTCTCAGTAACAAGGTTTAGAGAAAAGCTAGGGTTTGGTGATGCCGATATTGTTTGTGTTTATACGGGGCGCTTTACGGCAGATAAAGGACCACTCATACTGGGACAAGCAATAGATTATTTACACGAAATTGGTTACGTATTTATTAAAGGATTATTTATAGGCTGCGGTGATGCTGATTATCAGAGTCAGCTTCAGAATTGCAAAGGATGCACTACACTGCCGTTTGTAGAGCCAAAAGATTTGCCAAATATTTATCATAGCTCAGATATAGGTGTGTGGCCGTTGCAAGAATCTACTAGCCAGTTAGATGCTATGGCGTGTGGCCTGCCTATTATTGTGAACGACACGGTAGAAGATGTCGATAGATTTGAAGGGAATGGTATGAGATTCAAGAAGAACGACTTTAAGGATTTAGCAAAAAAAATATTGATTTTAGTTGAAACGGAACAAAGAGTCAATATGGGTGCTATCGGCGCGAACAGAATAAAACAGAAGTATTCTTGGGAAGTTTTTGCTCAACAAAGATTAGTGGAATTTTTCTATTTTATTAATAAAAAATGTACGTTGTTGTGAAAAATTTTAATTTTTTTTTAAAAAAAATCTTGCCTCTGATTCTAATTCGTAAATTTAACCGATATTTTGGTGGTGGTATAGTTTTTGATGATGCTGGTAGTACCTGGGATGAATCCGCTTTGTTGTGCATTGGTTACTCTGCGGACGATATACTTAAAAGAGTACTGGATGCCACACTAACAGTTAAGTGTGGCGATGCGCTTTTCGAGCGTGATTCCGTGCTCTTTTATAACGTTGATTTCGTTTGGCCAGGTTTGTCGGGATTGATGTGGGCAGCGGCTCTAGCTGGAGGCAGGTTAAATGTGCTGGATTTTGGCGGTGCTTTGGGGAGTGGCTATTTTCAGCACCGGATTATCCTCAGTACATTGTCCAATGTTCGATGGAATGTAGTCGAGCAAGCCCATTATGTAGAAGCCGGAAGAACTCATATTCAGGACGACATGTTGCGATTTTATTATTCGATTGATGAATGTTTAGCTGAGAATAAGCCAAATGTAATTCTTTTATCTAGCGTGTTACAGTATCTGGAATCCCCGTTTGACGTTATCAAAAAATTGCCGTTTATAGGGGCGTCAATTTTAATCATTGATCGTACGCCTTTTTCAAAACTTGCGCAAGATAGACTGTTAATCCAGCGTGTGCCACTTTCTATTTACAAGGCTAGTTACCCGATGTGGGTTTTTTCTGAGTCTGCATTTCTAAATAAAATAAATCAAGATTGGTGCTCGATAGGCAACATAAATTGTCCAGAAGGGACGGTTTATTCCAATAAAGGCTTTGAATTCTCTTTTCAAGGTATGTTATTGCAGCGGCGTGAATCGTGATTCTTTTTAAATCATATTATTTTAAAGAAATGTACACCCCCGGATGGCTAGGTGTTTTTGTAAATCCTTTTTATTTTTCACGTTTGGGTTTATACCGCGCTATGACAGAATTCGCTCCTAAATTGAGAGGAGTTTTACTTGATGTAGGTTGTGGTACTAAGCCCTATAAACAGCTTTTTAATGTTAGTGCCTACATCGGTTTAGAGATTGATAGTGTCTTTTCCAGGCAGAGGGATATTGCGGATTATTTTTATGATGGTAAAAAATTCCCATTTGATGATGCATCGTTCGACTCAGTCCTTTGTAATCAAGTTCTCGAGCACGTATTTAATCCTGATGAGTTTCTAGAGCAACTCAATCGGGTGCTAAAGCCTAATGGTAGCTTATTGCTTACGGTTCCATTTGTTTGGGACGAGCATGAGCAGCCTTACGATTTCGCGCGATATTCCAGTTTTGGATTACGCGCCCTGTTGGAAAAACATGGGTTTAGAATCATCGAGCATAGAAAAACTTGTGCCGATGCGTCTGTTTTGTTTCAACTGACAAACGCTTTCATTTTTAAGATTATCCAATCTTTTCCAAAAATCTGTAAGCTACTTTTAACGGTTTCCGTGATGGCAACAATTAATTTATGCGGTATTTTTTTTAGTCGAGTGTTGCCTGTAAACGCGGATCTATTTCTTGATAATATTGTGTTGGCGGAAAAAATTTCTTGAATACATATGAAGGTAAAAAAATATTAATTACGGGGGGGCTGGGTTTCATTGGCTCCAATCTTGCCCGGGTTTTAGTTGAGCTTGGTGCGAACGTTACGCTTGTAGATAGCCTCATACCACAATATGGCGGCAATCCATTTAACATTGCAGATATCCGTGACCGAGTTTCCGTAAATGTTTGTGACGTACGCGATTCATTTGCGCTTGCCTATTTGCTGCAAAATCAGCATTACCTTTTCAATTTGGCTGGGCAAACAAGTCATCTTGATTCTATGGTCGATCCACGCACAGACCTGGAAATCAATGCCACCGCGCAGCTTTCCATATTAGAGGCTTGCCGCAAAGTTAATCCCGGTGTCAAGATTGTTTTTGCCAGTACTCGACAACTTTATGGAAAGCCGGATTACCTGCCGGTGGATGAGAAACATCCAATTCGTCCAGTGGATGTCAATGGCATTAACAAATTGGCCGGTGAGTGGTATCACCTTCTCTATAACAATGTTTATGATATCCAGGCCTGCGCCTTACGCTTAACCAATACCTACGGTCCCGGCATGCGCGTGAAGGATGCTCGTCAAACATTTCTTGGAATTTGGGTGAGGCTATTGATTGAAGGTAATCCGATAAAGGTTTTTGGAGACGGGCTGCAACTAAGGGATTTTAATTATGTGGATGATTGCGTTAGCGCCCTATTACTGGCTGGTGCAAGCGAGCAAGCCAACGGCAAGGTATACAATTTGGGCAGTAAGGAAGTCATTGGCTTAAAAGATTTGGCGCAGATGATGATTGAACTTGGCCATGGCGGTGTATATGAACTGATACCGTTCCCGCCTGAACGCAAAGCGATTGATATAGGTGACTATTACAGTGATTTTTCGCTAATTTCCGCTGAATTAGGTTGGCAGCCAACAATTGGTTTGCGCGAAGGATTAGCAAATACAATGGCTTACTATTCTGAGCATCATCGCCACTATTGGGACGCTAACGCATGATTTTGATGAATGACTTTAAGGCCGAGACTCCGGAGTTACAAGAGGCCATGCTGGGGGCTGCGAAGCGCGTTATCGAGTCAGGTTGGTTTGTGTTAGGCAAGGAAGTTTCTGCTTTTGAGCAGCAATGGGCTTTAGCCTGCGGCTTAGGTTATGGTGTTGGGGTTGGTAATGGAATGGATGCCATAGAGATTGGCTTACGTGCGCTCGGAGTTGGGCTCGGTGATGAGGTTATCACTACGCCTATGACCGCATTTGCTACAGTATTAGCAATTATCAGAGCGGGAGCCACGCCGGTTTTGGCCGATATAGAACCTCAAAACGCGTTGCTGTCTTTGGAAAGTGCAAGTCGTTGTGTCTCATCCAAGACCAAGGCGGTAGTCTTGGTTCATCTATACGGACAGGTTCGTGCGATGGATTTGTGGACGGAATTTTGTGCAAATTATGGGATTGCGCTTATTGAGGATTGTGCGCAAGCACACTTGGCGTCATTAAATGATAAAGCAGCTGGTAGCTTTGGGATTATTGGGGCATATAGTTTTTATCCGACCAAGAATCTTGGTGCGTTAGGCGATGCCGGCATGATTGTGACAGATGATGAAAAATTGGCTGTAAGAGCAAGCCAATTGCGTAACTACGGACAAAGTGTGCGATATCAGCACCCGGAGTTAGGCTTGAATAGTCGGTTAGATGAAATGCAGGCTGCTATTTTGGCGGCGCGACTAAAGTGGTTGCCTGATTTTACGGAGCGCCGGCGGCAAATTGCGTCGGCTTACTTTGATGGTATCAAGAATCCCTATGTCACTTGCCCCGCACTCCCCGAATCCCGATCCGCGCATGTCTATCATTTATTCGTTGTGACTTGCCCTTGCCGTGACGCACTCCAAACATATTTGCAACAAAATCAGATCCAAACATTTATTCATTACCCCGTTCCCATTCATATGCAAGAACCTTGTCGTAATCTTCGCCATGATCCGTTTGGCTTGGTTAACAGCAAACGTCACGCCGACACTTGTCTTTCTTTGCCTTGTCATCCCCAAATGTCGGATGAGGACATAGCGGCTGTTATAGCCGCTGTAAATTCTTTTCAGGGCAAATGAACGAGCATTACGTAACCTTATTTGACAGCCTCTTTTTGCCGCAGGGGCTTGCTCTGCATTTATCCATGGAGAGACATGCAGGAACTTATACCCTATGGGTCTTGTGTATGGATGATGAGGTATTTGAGACGTTGGGGTGCCTTGATCTTCCAAATGTCCGATTACTGCAATTAAGCAAACTTGAGACGGATGAACTGATTCACGTTAAACAGCAACGCACAGTAGCGGAATATTGCTGGACGCTCACGCCATTTACCCCTCGTTTTGTTTTTGCAGCTGATTCATCTGTTCAGCGTGTGACTTATCTTGATGCGGATTTATGGTTTCGTGTAAATCCAAGGCAGATTTTTCGTGAGTTTGAAGAATCTGGCAAACAAGTGTTGATAACGGATCATGCTTACGCCCCGGAGTATGACCGATCAGCAACCTCCGGTCAGTATTGCGTTCAGTTTATGATTTTCAAAAGAGACGGTGGGGAAGCGGTTCGAAGTTGGTGGGAAGCCCGTTGTTTAGAGTGGTGTTATGCACGCGCGGAAGACGGTAAGTTCGGGGACCAAAAATATCTGGATGATTGGACAGAGCGATTTTCTGAAGAAGTCCATGTCTTGATCGACAAGGAGCTTTTGCTGGCCCCCTGGAACGCAACCCGTTTTCCTCATGGCCGAGCGGTCTGCTGGCACTTTCACGAATTACGTATTTTAAAAGGCTTATCCGCGACCGGGTATGCTGTTGATTGCGGTTCTTACCCATTACCATGGGTAACGAGGCGCCATATTTATCGCGAATACTTCATCGATCTGCGCAGGGCAATTAACACCATCACAACTTTTGGGTGGGAAGTGAAGGCACAGCGCAGGTGTACTCTAAACGACAAGTTTTTTGGGCTGCTTCTTGGTTTTTGGAGGCAAGTTTGGCGAATAACCATACATTGGCAGCAGCCTTTATAAGCTAAAAATGCAGTTTTTTATCTTTGTTTACGCTTCCTGTCTGTACCAGGAAATACGGTATGTTTGGTTCTAAAAACCTGAGTTTTTTTGGCATTTGTCATTGCTACACCATCACTTTTCGGCTGAAAACTCGGCACCAAATGCTGCTTACCATTCCCAATTAAATCGGCGCGGCCCATATCTTTTAATGCTTCTCGCAACAAAGGCCAGTTTTTAGGGTCGTGGTAGCGTAAAAATGCCTTGTGCAAGCGCCGTTGCTTGATGTTTTTCGGAATTGCTATGTCCGGGCTGTTTCGGGCGACTTTGTGCAAGGTGTCTTTCCCCGAATGATACATAGCCGTAGCAATCGACATCGGCGACGGTAAAAAGGCCTGGACTTGGTCGGCTCGGAAGCCGTTGCGTTTCAGCCATAGGGCCAGATTCAGCATGTCTTTATCTTCTGTACCCGGATGGGCGGCAATGAAGTAGGGGATTAGATACTGTTCCTTGCCGGCTTCCTTGGAGTACTTATCAAACATCGCTTTGAAGCGGTCGTAAGTGCCCATGCCGGGTTTCATCATCTTCGACAGCGGGCCTTGCTCGGTGTGCTCCGGGGCAATTTTCAGGTAACCGCCGACGTGGTGGGTCACCAACTCTTTCACGTAAGCCGGTGTCTCAACCGCGATGTCGTAACGCAATCCCGATGCGATGAAGATTTTTTTGATGCCCGGCAAGGCGCGAGCGCGCTGGTAGAGTTTGATCAGCGGTGTTTGATCGGTATTCAGGTTCTGGCAAATCCCCGGATAGACGCAGGAGGGTTTGCGGCACGATTCTTCAATCTTCGGGTCTTTGCACGCCAGCCGCCACATGTTGGCAGTGGGGCCACCCAAGTCCGAGATATGGCCGGTAAAATTCGGCGAGGTATCGCGGATGGCTTCAATCTCACGAATGATGGAATCTTCCGAACGGTTTTGAATGATACGCCCTTCGTGTTCGGTAATCGAACAAAAACTACAGCCGCCAAAGCAGCCGCGCATGATCAACACAGAATGCTGAATCATCTCAAACGCCGGTATGTTGGCTTTGCCATAAGCGGTATGCGGCAAGCGCGAGTAGGGTAGGTCGAATACGCCGTCCATTTCCGGCGTGGTTAGCGGCAGTGGCGGCGGATTGATCCACACTTCGCGGTTGCCGTGGCGTTGAATTAACGCGCGGGCGTTGCCGGGGTTGGTTTCGCCGTGCATCACCCGGGAAGCGTGCGCGTATAAAATTGGATCGTCTTTTACGGCTTCGTAGTCCGGCAAGCGAATCACGGTTTGCGTGCGCTGCTTGTTGGCGATAGGTTTGAATTGAATCACCTGCTCGTTTTCAGCCAGTGCCGGTTTATCCGCGGCGGCAAGGGTTTCCGACCCGTCGCCGCACTCCGACCGTCCCTGATCGTCGCACGCCGGTTGTTCTTGATAGGGATTCACGTGAGAAATCACCGCCCCCGGTTTATCGATGTCGGTCGAGTCTTTCTCCATCCAGCCCTGCGGAACCTGTTTCACAAAATGCACAGTGCCGCGTATGCCTTTCAAATCGGCGATGGTTTCGCCTTTTGCCAAGCGTTGGGCGATTTCCACCACTTGCCGCTCGGCGTTGCCGTACACCAGTAAATCGGCCTTTGAATCCAACAAAATGGATTTCCGCACTTTATCGGACCAATAATCGTAGTGAGCAATGCGGCGTAGGCTGGCCTCAATGCCGCCGATGACGATAGGTACGTTTTTAAAGGCTTCGCGGCAACGATGGGCGTAAACATTCACTGCTCGGTCCGGGCGTTTGCCGGCCGCCCCATCGGCGGTATAAGCGTCGTTGGAGCGGATTTTCTTATCCGAAGTATAGCGATTGACCATCGAATCCATATTGCCGCCGGTCACCCCAAAAAACAGTTTGGGTTGGCCCAGTCGTCTAAAATCCTCGGCACTATGCCAATCCGGTTGCGAGATGATGCCGACCCGGAAGCCCTGCGCTTCCAACACTCGTCCGATCACCGCCATGCCAAAGCTGGGATGATCGACATAGGCATCGCCGGTCACCAAGATGACGTCGCAGGCGTCCCAGCCCAGCGCTTCCATTTCTGCGCGGCTCATCGGTAATTCCGGCGCCGGACCGAAGCGGTGCGCCCAGTATTTTTTGTAGCCGAAGATGTTGGGAGCGTTGTGTATCACGATTTTATAATCCGGTTGAAGACGTTGGGGTTGTGGCGTTTTAAATCCAGCAAATAGATGGGGAATTCCAGTTGATACATCTGTTCCAGCCGCTTGGCCTTGTCGATCAATTGTTTGATGCCTGGCTTTGCCATGGCTTCACCGAAGGCAAAGCCGATGACATTACCGCGATTGCGTACCGGCAAAAACAGCATGCGCCTTTCAAACACACGGCCCAGATTCCAGGCCACTTGCTGGAACATGTCCTTATCGGTGCCCCACAAATTGATCACCAGCAGACCGTTCTTGGTCAGTAAGGTTCGGCAGTTGTCGAAGAAAGTTTCGCTACTCACTTCCGGGGCCATGCCGTCGTGGTCGTAAGCGTCTATGACGATCAAGTCGTGCTGTTCGCTCTGGACCTGGCTGGCTTGGCGTACATGTTGCGCGCCGCAGCCAATCTTGATTTTCAGGCGCGGATCGAATGGCAGGCCAAAATGGCTGCGTGCGACTTTTAACACACTGCTACGAAATTCCACCACCTTGAGCCGGCAATCGGCAAATTGGCGCAGCATGAATTTGGCGATAGTGCCACCGCCCAAACCGATCATCAGGATTTCGTTGGGAGTGTCGTGGAACAGCAGGCCGGCCATCATTGCTCTGGCATACAACGAATGTAGCCGGTCGGGTTCCATCAGCAGCATGCTGCTTTGCCGGGCATGCGAGCCAAAGTGCAAGGCCCTCACCCCTTCCTTATCAACGATTTCTATGATGCCTTCGTCGTCGTGGCTTTGGTGTACCACCAGGCCTTCATATTTGTACATGCGCTGTAGCGAATGGTAAAGAGGACGCTATTTTCCTTGAAAATCCAGCGCTTGTCTTGTGAATAGTGTGTGGATGACGATTTAGTCACCTTGTAAATGTGAAGGGATATTGGCTTAACTCGGGTGATTGATGGATATGAGTGTGAATGGCTTCACATCGCGAATCTCCGGACAGGAGAAGGCAACAACAGATAGTGCGGCGATAAAAGTCACTCCCCGCGATAACCTTCCTCCCTCAGTACCCGTTTAACAACCGGCCGCGACAGCATCAAACGATAGTGTTTCAAGCATTTTTCCGGCAGCGTAATGCCGATCTTATCCGCCCAAAATTCCACGTAAAACAAAGCGGCATCGGCGATGCTGAATGCGTTCAATGCATAGCCTTCGGCTGGTAGCAACTCGTTCAAGATTGCAAAAGCTTTATTGACTATATCCAAGCCTTGGGCCTTAACCGCGTCGTGATCGGCGGGATTGGGCGCGAATTTCTCCGTGGTAAAAATGCGGGCAAAGCCTTGACCATGCAGCGTGCCGACCGCATAGTCCATCAACTCGATAGCTTTCGCGTCGCCATCCGCGTCGCCTGGCAATAGTTTTGCTTTGGGGTAGCTGCGCGCCAGCCAGTAGGCGATAGCTTGGAATTCCGTCAGGGCAGTACCGTCGTTACGGACCAGGGTAGGAATGCTGGCTTTGGGGTTGATTGCCAGATAATCGGCTTGATGTTGATCGCCGGCCATTAAATTGACCAGATGCGCTTCAAAAATCAGATCCAGCTCTTCCAGTAAAATATGGATACCGGTCGTGCAGGAGCCGGGTGTCATGTAGAGTTTCATAAATTATCCTATCGGAAAAGTTTTGCTTAACGGCATTCCAGAAAGTAAGCATTAATGTCCAGCGCAAAATTCCGCCACAGTAAGGCGATATCGCTACGCACCGCGCTCAGGTAAACCTGATCGGGTTTATGCTCGTCTGGGAAATTGGATAAGGCGCAGGAAGTGCGATGTTTATCCACTACCATCAACAAAAACTCGTCGATAAAGCCATCAAATACCGCCAATACTGATTTGGTAAGATCCGCCAAGCCCTGATTGACGGTGCTGCCCGTGTGATCAAACGGCAAGGCCTTTAATTGAGCCAGGGCGTCTTGATAGGTTTTTTCCAAGACGATCAAGATATTGCGCTGAAAACAACCATCCCATTGTTGGTGTGATAGGTCATGGGCCAATAATTGATCGTACTGCTTCTTCATATTCGCTTTCTGCTCGATTATGAATCGACTAAATTCGCCGATGCTGTTCGCGTTAAGCGTTGGATTGTTCATGTCAAAGTCCTTTAGTTAGAGTGTTAATGCGCTAAAAACCCGGTCGCTGGCTGCCAATGCGCCTTCCAAATAGCCGCCGGACCTACTGGCTGTTTCCGTTCCGCAGAAATACAGTTTGTCTTGCCAATGGTCCAATTGCAGCGCGCGATGGCCGTAGGCGGGATGTTCGAACACCGGTATGCGATCTACAGAAGTCGCGGTAAATGGTTCCCGGCTCCAATCCTGAATCACCACACTTAGTGGATTGGCGGCGGCAGGACCGAGTAAGCCGACCATTTGCCGCACGATCAGGGCCGGCAGACTGTCTTGATACTGTTCGCGAATCTGGGCTGGCAAACCAAAGAAACCAAACAGGGCAGATGTTCCAGCATCGTCGGAGCAGGCGTCATAGACTTCGGCCAAAACCGCGCCGGGGTAGGATGAAATGGCGTTGCCGGAATAGCCTTGTTGGCGCCAGAAAGCTTGTTCGTAAACCAGAACCGCCTTGGCGTGCCCGGCCATCCAGGTGGGCGTGTCTTGCATTAGTGATAGCAAACCGGGTGCTAGAGCCGGTTGAAAGGTAATGCTGTTAGCCAGTAATCGCGGCGGAGCAGCCAGCACAACTTGGCGAGCCTGTATGGTACTGACGGTGCTATCGCATGCGAATGTTAAATCGACATAACTACCGTGATCGCTAAGTGATAGCAAATTGTATCCAAGGCGCAACACCCGTCCCGGTATCCGTTGCAATAAACGGTCAATTAATTGCTGGCAACCGCCGGCAATCCGTCTGGCTTCAGCGTGAGTCTGAGTATCGATGTAAGTCACCGGACGGGAGTGTGCTTGCACATGATATAAGCTTTGGCCGCAGTCCCATTGCGGGAATAGCGTCAATCCCAAGCGCTTTACTAATGCCGAAATACGCGGTTGCTCGGTAGGCCACAGCCAAGTGGGGCCCAAGTCTGCGGTAAAACCCAGGGTAGGGTCAGCTGCGGATAGAATCCTGCCGCCGCAGCGTTCGCGGGCTTCAAATACGCCAATGTTAGGTTTGTATGTCAGCAGTTTTTCTGCCAAGGACAAACCGGACAGTCCGGCGCCAACAATCGCCACGTCCAGCATGGTCATCACGCCATCTGCATCGTTTGGCATAGCAAGGAGTTACTCTGCCATAGGGGTAATTTCGGCGCTTCGGTCGACGCGCTGGGCATGATCAATTTCTTGCGAAAAATATCCCAAACGCCGTCATAGCGTTGTTGTACCCGGATGCTCCATCCCCAAACGATAGGTAAATGTACGGGCACCCAAATATAAAGATCCGGCCTATCCGGTCCGGCGTTTTGCATGAAGTACACGGTGTATTTTTCCAAAACGCTCATCGACGCGACAGTATTACCGGCAATTTCGGACGGAATGGCTTGCGTCACGGCCTGCCTGAACAGCAGTTTTTGCTGCCGGCCTTGCTGTTGAAACCCGCCAAGCGGTATGACCGGCACAGGCCTGTCTTTCACAGATAGATACAAAACCGGGTCGCCTTCTTCACTTTCGGTATCCAATAAAGTCATCGTTTTGCCGTCGGCGAAGTGTGCTGTTCGAGTAGACTCCAGCAACTGCAAGACGCCCAGTTGGCTGCAAAAACCGGCGGTGTCCCATGCCAGTTCAAAATGAGGTGAGATACTTAGGGTTGGCATATCGTCCGCCAAGCTTACGGTCGGCGCGGCCATGCGGGCGTCAAGCAAGGTCAAACGATTCTGCTTGGGTTGCTGCGGGTGAGCTGTGGTAAGGGCTAAGCAGCTTTTGAGCGGCGGGCTCAGTAAATCGCTGTTCCAAACGAATGCGTGTATGGGTGTTCGTTTCGTATCCACGGGCACTACCGCAGCCCGTTCGATGCTTAGCGGATAATCGCCGAGTAAGCCGTTTTGCAGATCATGCTCCACATCACCGAGTGGGTTGTCCGCTAATTTTTGGGTGTCGATGCTGTAGCGATGGCCTGCTTGCAGCACTGGATGCTTGGGTTTGGGCGGCGCAGGCATCGGGCGGGGCAGAGGGAAAATGTGTTCCATCGTTGGGTTGCTGATGACGAAAGTCATCAAGCAATCAAGAATGATGCCAATTTAGCAAATCGCCGCATGCGTGTGTAGGTTGTAGATTGATAGGGATTATTGCTCTGAGGCAGCTTAGCAAACGATGTCGTGGGTGCGACAAAATCGGCGATCTTGTCACGACAACACCATTAAGTCGGCGTTATCGTCCGCGCTTGCTATCCAGGTAGAACACTTCTACAGTTCCCAGGTATGTTCATTATTTTGAGGAAAGTCATGCGAAATTTATTGATAACCCTGCTGTTACTACTCCCCATCGCCGCTGCCGCTGAAAACGATGCGTTTAAAAATATGGATAAAGCGCAAATGCAGCAAGTGATGCAGAAAATGAAAGCCATGCAAGACTGCGTGAAGCACATCGATAAGACCGACATGCAAGCCTTTCAAGCGCAGGCCAAACAAATGACTGCCGAGGTGGAGCGCTTATGCGCGGCGGGAAAACGCGATGAAGCGATGGCCAGAGCGATGGAGTTTGGTAAGGACGTATCGGCCAATAAAGCTATGCAGCAAATGAAACAATGCGGCGACGGAATAACCGAAGCCCTGCCTTTATTGCCTGATACCACTCAAGGCCAAAATCAGGCCGGTTCGTCTCGGCATGTTTGCGATCACTAAGCTTTAGAGCACCAATTTGGGTGGATTTTTCGATACGGTCATTTCCAAGAGACCCGCGCCAGCCCTTATATGAGCAGCGCGTTCCTGCCGCCTTGGCGTGGCTTTTAGCTCACTGCCTGGTATCTTAGTGCTTTGGCGTTGAAAGGCGAGTTTGTCCTGAGCCTGGGTGAGTTTACAGCTGGCCGCAGTGAGCTGGCTGATCAGGCTAGGCCTGTTCTGACCGCCTGCTGCTGCCGACTGATTGTTCATTTCAGCTAGCATCGCGTAAAATCGCCAGCCATTATCACGCCCCCATTGGAGAGCAAAACATGACATACCGTTTAGTAGTTGCATTGATGATGGTCGCAGGTTTGGCCTGTGCCGAGGAAGCCAAGGAAGAATGGAACGAAACCACTCTGAAAGATGAGACCATCCAGAAAATTCAGCAAGCTCAGTACACCTATAAAAAATGTGTAGTGGATACTATGCAAAAACCCGAGTTTGCCAAGATGGAAAGCCGCAACGCCACCGATGTGATTATTAAGTCTTGTGAGCCGACCTTGGCCGAAATGCGCAAAGTTTATACCGACGCCGAAGTGCCGGGCGTGGTGGCTGACCGGCATTTGAAGAAAATGCGTATCCAGGTAACGCGCAATTTGCTGCAGCAATTAATGTACGCGGAAGCCGCGAAGAAAGCCGGCATGCCTGGTAACTGACTCCCACTGTCCGCAATGGCATTGGCGTAAAAATTTAGCGTTATCTGTTGCGGCATGCTTGAAGATTAGATGCTACAGCCCTTGTTTCAATTAACAACCATCACTCGTTTTTCATGAATACCTACACCATCGATTTATCCTTGCGCCCGACCACCTTCGATTTGTGGCACGTGTGTTTGGCCGGTACCGCAGCACTGTTGGCTTTGATTCTGATTGTGGTTTTAGTCTCGGTATTGCTGGGCATGCGCCGCTGCAAATCCGCAGCTCCGGCGGTAGTCGCTCCCAGCCCTGCGCCGCAACCGGAAGTCAAAATCGTCGAGAAGATCGTCGAAGTGGAAAAAATCGTCCAGGCCCCGGCGCCTGAGCCCGTGGTATTAAAGGAAGCGACTCCGGATGCCGCCTTGCAACTATTGAGTTTGCTGCAAAAAGAAGCCCGCTTTATCGACTTTATCAAAGAAGATGTCAGTGCTTTTTCCGATGCCGAAATCGGCGCGGCGGCGCGGGTGGTGCATCAAGGTTGCAGCAAAGCGGTCAGCGAGCATTTCACCCTGGCCCCTGTCAGCAAAGATCCCGAAGGTAACCGGGTGACTCTAAACAAAGGCTTCGATGCCACGTCATTTCGTTTGACCGGCAATATCGTCGGCGAGGCGCCGTTTACCGGTACTTTGGTGCATAAAGGTTGGCAAGTCACGGATCTGCGTTTGCCGAAATTGACCGAAGGCCATAACGCCAAAATCGTCGCGCCGGCCGAGGTGGAATTATGACCGCGCGTTATTCGGTCGGTATCGATTTAGGTACCACGCATTGCGTATTGTCTTATGTCGATTTGGAAGCCGGCGACGACCAAGTGGTCCTGGGTGTGTTGGCGATACCGCAGTTGACCGGCCCCGGCACGATAGAAGACAAGGCGCAATTGCCGTCCTTCACCTATTTGGCTCATTCGGCCGAGATTGCCGAGGGCGCGACTGCGTTGCCGTGGACAGCTAAACCGGAATATCTGGTCGGCGAAATCGCCCGTAATCTGGGCAGCAAAACCCCCATCAGATTAGTGTCCAGCGCCAAGAGCTGGTTGTGCCATGCCGGTGTCGATTGCAAACAAGCGATTTTGCCGGTCGAGGCGCCGGAGGATGTGGAGCGGATTTCCCCGTTTGCCGCCAGCAAGGCCTATCTGCAACATTTGCGCGATGCCTGGAATCATCGATTCCCGGAGCACAATTTACAAGATCAAGATGTCACTATCACCGTGCCGGCCTCGTTTGACCCGGCCGCGCGTGAATTGACGGTCGAAGCGGCCCGCGCGGTGGGACTAGGGCCGGCCGTGTTGTTGGAAGAGCCGCAAGCTGCTTTGTACAGCTGGATCGAAAACAGCGAAGGCGATTGGCGCAATCATGTGCAAATCGGCGACGTGATTTTGGTCGCCGACATCGGCGGCGGCACTACCGACTTATCCTTGATTGCGGTCACCGAACAGGATGGCAACCTGCAATTGACCCGGGTGGCGGTGGGTGACCATATCTTGCTGGGCGGCGATAACATGGACTTGGCCTTGGCCTATACCGTTAAAGCCAAACTGGAACAAGACGGTGGCAAGCGCCTGGAATCCTGGCAACTACAAGCTTTGACCCACGCCTGTCGGGAAGCCAAAGAAAAACTATTCAACCAGCCCGAATTGGGCAGCATGCCTTTGGTCGTGGCGAGCCGAGGCTCATCCCTGATCGGCGGCACCTTGCGCACCGAACTGACTCGCGACGAACTGAACCGCGTCTTGGTCGAAGGCTTTTTACCGTGGGTACCGATCGAAGAAAGACCGGTGGTCAGACCGCGCAGTGGTTTGCGTACCGCGGGTTTGCCTTATGCGCAGGATGCCGGCATTACTCGCCATCTGGCTGCATTTTTGTCGCGGCAAAAAGAAGCGACCGGCGAGCTAGCCGATCATGTCTTGCCCGAACACGCCAGTTTCTTGCATCCGACCGCGGTATTGTTCAACGGCGGGGTGTTAAAAGCCGGCGTGATGGCCGAGCGCTTGATGCAAATATTAAATAGCTGGCTGCAAACCGAACAAGCGGCGCCGGCCAGACTGTTGCAAGGCGCCGACTTGGATTTGGCGGTCGCGCGTGGCGCTGCCTATTACGGATTTGTCCGCAAAGGCAAGGGCGTCAGAATTAAAGGCGGCACGGCGGCGGCTTATTACGTCGGTATTGAGAGCGCCATGCCGGCGGTTCCCGGATTGCCGGCGGAGATCGAAGCCTTGTGCATCGCGCCGTTTGGAATGGAAGAGGGCAGCGAACAGGAATTGCCTAATGACGAATTCGGTTTGATCATCGGCGAACCGGTACGCTTCCGCTTTTTTGGCTCAAAAACCCGCCGCGACGATGCGGTAGGGGTAAGGCTGGAATATTGGCAGGACGACGAATTGGAAGAACTGGACGAAATCGAAATCACCTTACCGGAAGAAGGCCGCCATGCCGGCGACATCGTCCCCGTGCATTTGTCTGTGGCAGTAACCGAAGTAGGGACTTTAGAGTTAAAAGCGGTTTCCAAACGCGATCAACAGCGCTGGAAAATTGAGTTTGATGTCAGGGCTGGCGACGCTTGATATTAACAATAGCTAGCGGCTAAACCAGAGCCGAATTTCCAAGGGCTTAACTGAAACCCGCTTTTTTCCCGGAAAGAAGCGGGTTTTTTATGATGGCTGGCTTGTATCTAAAGCTTTATTGTTGTTGGTAATAAGGCTGTGGATACTGCTGCTGGTATTGCTGGTTCTGTTGTGGGTAACTCTGTTGCGGATAAGTTTGCTGTGGATACCCCTGTTGCTGTGGGTAACCTTGGTATTGCTGATTCTGCTGAGGGTAACTTTGCTGTTGCGGGTAACCCTGCTGATACGGTTGGTTTTGCTGCGGATAACCTTGCTGCGGGTAGTTCTGCTGCGGATAACCGCCTTGTTGCTGATAAGGCTGGGTTTGCTGTTGCGGGTAGCCTTGCTGCGGTTGTTGCGCAGCACCGGCGTTTTGATTGGCGTTGATCGCCAGTTCCACCCGGCGATTGATTGCCCGATTGGCATCGCTACTGTTCGGTACTTTCGGCGAACTTTCGCCCATGCCCTGCTGGGAGATACGCATCCGGTTCACACCGCGTTGCGCCAAGAAGTTGGCCACGCTGGTAGCCCGTGCTTCAGATAAACGTTGATTGTCGGCATCGGAACCCACGTCATCGGTGTGGCCGGTGACGGAAATCGTCGACTCCGGGTAATTGGTCAACACTCTGGCGATGGGGTCGAGTGCGTGCTGGGCTTCCGGCGTCAAGTCGGCCTTGCCGAACGCAAACGTCACATCACTGGTGCTGGGCATGTTCAAGGTCAGCTGGTTTTGCGCGGTGCGCTGGACTTCAATCCCGGTGCCTTGCAGCGACTGCTGCATCTCTTCTTGTTGTTTGTCCATGTAATAACCGACCCCGGCGCCAACCGCGGCACCGGCTAATGCGCCCAGACCGGCGTTTTTCCAGTCGTTTCCGCCGAATAAAGTACCGGCGCCTGCTCCCACTGCCGCGCCGACACCGGCGCCCTTGCCTAGGTTGCTCATGCTGGACTGGCCGGTATAGGGGTTAGTGGTACAGGCTGTCAACAAGCTGGTACCGATGGCGATAGCAAGTAATTTTTTAGTCATTATTTTTCATCCTGGATGCTGTTCATAAATACGTTGAGTCGGGCGGCGTATAAATTCTATGGGTATTGCCAATAGAAGCCGGTCCCGGACCGCGTGGCGATTAAAACCTTAAAGGCTTAACTCGCACTTAAAATGGATCGGCAGGCGGGGGAATGGTTTCCTGAATGGCTTATTAACCCGGCCCTATTTATCCCGGATATGCCGCGGGCTAAGCGCATCGCAGCCCAAACGAGCGTGCCCTTCGACAGACCAAGCGCGAACGGGATTTAAGGGCGGGGGCAATAAATTGATTCAGCGGCCTGTGGCAGTTGTTTTTGGCTAAGTGACTTTAGAGGCTGTTTCGCTCGCCGTTTTTGCAGCCAACGCACGATGCCGGTGATATATAACACCGGGCAAGCCAAACCCGCCAGCAACACCAGAATCCGCCCCGGCCAACCGAAGGCATGGCCACTATGCAAAGGCCATTGCCAATCGTAAAAGACATCGGCGTTGGAGCTGGTGCCGGAATCGTAGACTTTCAGAATTTCGCCGCTGTATTGATCGACGGCAATATCCCTATAGCCGACGAAGCGGCTTAATTCGTCGACATCGCGCTTCATGACCCTGAACACGTCGGTTCTGTCCTTGGGGCCATTCAGCATCCACAGCCGGCCGGCAGGGTAGCTTTGCTGCACTATTGTTTCCACTTGCGCTAAGCTAATCGTCTGTTGCCCCGCTTTGGGTGGGGCGCTATCAATCGTTTCCGGAATGCCGTTGTACGCATTCGGGCGGGTGATAGTCGAGAACGGCTTGACTAGTACGTCTATTCGCTCCGGCTGCGTCATATAAATACCGGAAAACAATACCGGTATTAACACGATGCCGGAATAGAAACCGACTATTTTATGCAGATCGAAGTTGAATCTGACTGATCCCGAACGGCGCTTGAAGGTCAGCGCCTGCCTAAATTTACCGGTCAACGGCCACCAGACGATTAAGCCAGTCAATACCGATAAAATGGAAAAGGCGCCGAGAATCGAGACGATAGTGGCGCCAGTCTTGCCCAGCAGCAAACACCAATGTAACTGCATGATGAAACTGACCAAAGGCCGGCCCCAATATCGATCTTTCGGATGCCAAAGCTGTAAACCCTTGACTTGCGCGGTATAAGGGTCGACGAAGATATAGTAGCCGTCGCCACTGTTCGTTTTACTGTCGTCCCTGACAAAATACAAAAATTTGTAAGCCACTTCGGCGTTTCGTGGGTAGTACACCTTAAAAAACAGACTATCTGGCGGTTTGGCGTTTTCCGCTGCGGCGACGATGTCGTCTAACGACCGCAAGTGTCGTTGTTCTGCGGCGGGTAAGGAAACGACGGACAACTCAGGGTTCAGTATTTCCTGCATTTCCAGATAAAACACCAGTATGCCGCCGGTCAGACCGACGACCGCCAACAGCAATCCGGCACTCAAACCTAAATAAAGGTGAACAGCCAGCCACCTTTTACGACGGGATTTAAGCTTCGTTAACCGGCTAGCACTGGCATTGGGTGCGGGAGGCTTTGCACTGCAGGACGTTAAATTCTCAAAAGCTGGTTTCATAACGATTTTTAAAAATGACTTCGGCTAAGGAACACAAGACGGTTTTCTGATTAAAAAGCGGTTTCAGCAATAACGTCATCTTGGCTGTAACTGCCGAGATGACGATACTTGACACCGCTCGCGCAACTTTATGGTCAGGAGGCGGTTCGGTCGCAAAGAACGGGAAGGACTACCGCTTTTTGCGACTTACCCGGTCAAAATTCAACCTTGACCGACCCCAAGAACGAACGGGGCGTACCCCAGGTCGCGCGCGTGCCGGACACTAACGCAAAACCGTCGTGGACATATTCCTTATCCAGTAAATTGGTAACATTCAGCTGTAAAGTAACGTTGGTTTTTGCCACTTTGCGGGTATAGCTAGCCAGCAGATCCACGACGCCATAGCCATCGAAGTTGAAATCATGAAAATCGAAGGTCGCCTTCCTGTCGCTTGCCAGTTCCAGGCCAGCACCGATTTTTAAACCACGCAAGTCTGCCTGCTGAAAGTCGTATGTGGTCCAAAAAGTGGCGGTATGATCCGGAATGCCTCTCAATCGGCTGCCGACCGGGATATTATTCGGATTGTTTTCCTTCAACACTTCGGTGTTGGTGTAAGCATAAGTGGCAATGGCATTCCATCCAGGCAGAATTTCCCCTTTGATATCCACTTCGACGCCCCGGCTACGGGCCTCGCCGGTGGCTACGCTAAAATTTATATTGGTTAAATCGGTGGTGGGAATGTTTTGTTTGGTTAAGTCATAGTAGGCGATAGTGCTGGTTAATCTGTCGTCGAAAAATGCGGTTTTAAATCCCACTTCCCACTGTTGCGCGGTCTGCGGCGGTAAAAAGGTATTGCCTTGTCCCATGCCATTGGTTGTGCCGAAATTCTCCACATAATTACCGTAAAGGCTCAGCCATTTTTCCGGTTGCCACAGCACACCCACCTGAGGTGTCACCGCATCGGCTCTTTGTCCGACCTGTTGAGACAACACATTGAATTGCTCGACATTTTGGTAACGAAAGCCGCCCATGACATGAACGTTATAAGGTAGTTTGATTTGATCCTGCAGATAGATGCCGTATAGGTCGGTAACGGTATGAAACGAATTGGCGGCTCGTGTTGTTAAGTTGATAGGCGGATTACCGGTATGGATGGGATTGTAGATGTCGATGGTGCTGGCAACGGTACTGCTGTAGCCGACGGTGTTTTCGTCTTGCAGATAATAATCACCGCCAATCAGCAGCGTGTGTTGCAAGCCCCAGGTGTTGAAATGGCCGGTCAGGTTGGTGGTCGTAAAATAACTTTCGTTGCTGTAAAAATCGCTGGTCACTAAACGCCGGTTCAGCGTGCGCTGGTCGGCTTGTAAGGTAGTGGGTAACAGTGCGGTTCTAGTTCTATCCAATAAGTTGATGCCTAGTTGCTCGCTGATCTCCCAGTTGTCGTTAAATTGGTGTTTCAGATTAAAGCCGACGAATTTATTTTCGACCGGATTCGGGTTAGCTTCCATCAAATTCCGTTCGCGCGGAATTTCCACCAAGCGTGGGTTGATCCAGCTACCGTCGGCACGGGTGCCGTCTATCATTAGGGGTCTGGAATGCAGGTCGTAATCATTGTTTTCGTGGCGGTATTCCATCTCCAACAATGCCGTGGTTCGCGGGCTGATGTTCCATTGCAGCACCGGGGCGACGAATACTTTTTCGTAGTCCACCAGCTCGCGAAACGAGCCGCTGTTTTCATAGGACACATTCATCCGGTACAACAGATCGCGATTTTCAGTCAACGGCCCGGTCGCATCGATGCTGGTACGGTATAAATCGTAAGAACCGAATTGTTGTTGCAGCGCGTAATACGCCGTATCCAGAGGCTTTTTGGTCACGACGTTAACCATACCGCCTGGCTCGACACGCCCATATAACATCGCGGCCGGCCCTTTCAGGACCTCAATGCTTTGCACATTGGCCATGGCTCGCGTGCCGTCCGCGCCACCAAAGGTATCTATCCGGAAACCGTTGCGGAAATAGTTGAAATTAAAAAATCCGCGAATAGTCACTTGATCGCCCAAGCCGCCAGCGCCTTGGCCGGTGGTTACGCCGCTGACGTATTTCACCGCTTGATCGAGTTTGATGGCTTGGCGATCGTCCAATACCGCCTTCGGAATCACCTGCACGTTGAGCGGGGTTTCCATGATTGGCGTATCGGTTTTGGTGGCGAAACTGGTATTGGGTACCGAGTAGTCCTTGTTATAGGGATCGGTGAGATCGTAACTGCGTTGTCCGGAGACGGTGACCGCCGGCAAACTGTTCACGTCTAATGGCTTAATCGATACGGCATTGTCGGCGGTAAAGGTGTAACTCAGACTGGCGCCGCCGACCAGAATCGCTATCGCCTGCTTGGCGCTGTAAGTGCCCTGCAGCGCGGTACTGGTTTTACCGGCTAGGGTTTGCTCCGCGTAGAACAGATGCAGGCCGGTCTGCTGTTTGAGCGTTTCCAGCGCGCTGGACAGGGCTTGCGCCGGAATGTTCAATTGATAGCTTTGTTCCTGAGCCGCGGCAACCAGCGCGGTGCCGGTCAGCAGACCGCCGACTAGCGTCCTAGAAAGTGAATACATTTGCCCTCCCGTGGTGTGTGGTGATTTCACTAACCAGTAAGAGCGGTTTTCGAGGGCGGAGGCGCCACTTTTTTTTCGAGTGGTTAAAAATATTTTCGGTAACGATTTCGCGCGCAGCGTAAATTCAGTTATTTCCGTCAAGCGTAAATCGCCGGCGGTATGCGGGAATGTTGCCATGGCCAGCGCTTGTGCCAAGGAAGCCAAGGGGTTTTGTGACGAACCGACTTCCGGCCTGGGCTCGCAAGCGTCATATGTGTTTTCCAACTTGCTGTTGAACCTGACCATCTCTCGGTCAGCGTTCGAATTCGATCAGTCGCTCGTTTTTTCGAACCGCCTTGATCGGCAGCGCGGCGCCGATGGCATTTAGGGCAAGGTTTAAGTCGTCGGTGGGAAAGTCGCCGCTGACTTTAAGGTTTTGCAATTGCGGGTCGGCGACGCGGAGTTCGATGTCGTGATAGCGGCTTAGTTGTGCCAGAACCTCGGCCAGCGCGGTCTTTTTAAATACCAGCATGCCTTCCCGCCAAGCGGCGACAGTAGTGGCGTCGAAACTGGCCGGCGCGGACGCCAGGCCGCGCGCATCGTATTTAATTTGCTGGCCAGCCAACAGATTTTGCGGGTCGGGCCGCCGCTCCGTGGCAATGGCGACTTCGCCTTCCAGGACGCTGACCGTGGCGGAGTTATTCAGCATGCACACGTTGAAGCGGGTGCCGATATCGTGGATTTTGCCGTGGCCGGCAACGACGTCGAAGGGTTTGGTTTCATCGTGCGCCACGCTGAATAAGGCTTCGCCACGATCCAACACCGCTTCGCGGCCGCGCCAGCCGTAGCGGACTCGCACCTGGCTGTTGCTGTTGAGTTCTATCGTCGAGCCATCGCGGAGCGCGATGTGTTGCCGTTGGCCTTTTAGTGTCGAGTAACAGTCGGTGTTTATCCAGTCCCAGGCTAGAGGAATGCCTATTGCCGCAATCAGTAACGAGGCGGCTATCGACAGCCGTAGGCCGCGGCGTGCCCGGCGGCGCGCCATTTGCGCGCGGCGTAAACCGTCCCTTGCTGCCATCAGCCGCGGGTCGGGTTGTACGTCGGCGCCGCTAAATTCCCGCCAAATCGCTTCGGCGTTTTGATAGCTCTGGCGATGGCGAGGGCTTAACGCCAGCCAATCCTGAAACGCCCGGCGTTCGCTAGCCGAACAATCGGGCGCGCTCAGTCTGACCACCCAATGACTGGCTTGTTCGTGCAACGACGGTGAAATTGGCGGGGTGATTCGGTTCATGGTGTTAGTGTATCGTATCCACAACCGGCTACGCTGGCCGGCGGAGAATTTGGCGGTATTAATCGATGTCCTGGCTGACGGATTTGCTACAGTGGGCCAAGGCCTTGATGCAATAGCGCTCGACGGTGCGCGGCGGGATCGCGAAAGCCTTGGCGATTTCGGGATAGGTCAGACCGTCGACGCGGTGTAACAGAAACACGGTACGAACAATTTCCGGCAGGCTGTCTAGCGCTTGCATGCAAATTCGCAGGCGTTCCCGGCTTTCGGCGACGGCATCGGGTTGCGGCATCGGGCAGGCTACAGCGTCCGTTTCCGATTCTTCGTCGTTGACGAAAGGGACGATTTGCTCGCGTCTGTGTAGATCGCCGCTGAGGTTGGCGGTAATGCGATACAGGTAGGCGCGGTGATTGTCGATGGCGTCGGTGTCGCCGTGCTGCAAGAGCCTGAGATAAGCATCCTGAACCAGATCCTCGGCATGTTGGCGGCCGGCCCGTTGTTCGGCGAACACCAGCAGCTCCTTGTTGTGTCGTTGGAACAGAAAGTCCAATAGGCGAATATGGCGATTGGGCATGTCGGCGTGAAGTTCAATGGTGCGCAATGGCAAGCCGAAATCGTGCCCGATTTGCGGGCGATGCGATTATTCAAGAGCTTAAGCGGTTTGACGAGCTTGAGCATACGGCCGATTTAATTGAACTGTGTTATATGCCAACGGCAAGCATCGGGAAATCGCCGACATTTCAAGCCGAAGGGCGTATCCGCCGCCAATGTTTCGGCGGCGGTGATTTAGCAGCGGACTTTATCGGGATTTTTCTGGGCCTGAATAAGGCTATTTTTGCCCATCCCCTCGAAAAGGTAAAAATTAGCAATATCTAATAAGCCGGCATGCACATGGCTTTATTTTCCACCATGTTATCTGGCATATAATCCACTCCCGCTATTACCCATTTCAACACGAGCCCTTACGTTTGCACGAGAACGCAAGCGGCAGTCAGTCTATTGACAAACGTAGCCTATCGGCTACACTTAATCCATGATCGATATAAAGAAAACCGATGTTTATGCCCAATGGCTGGACAATCTTCGCGACATTCGTGCTCGCGCACGAGTTTTGGCCAGGGTCGAACGTCTGGCTGCCGGCAATCCGGGTGACGTGAAGTCCATCGGCGAAGGTGTATCTGAAATGCGCATCGACTATGGCCCCGGCTATCGAGTGTATTTCACGCGGCGCGGCAACGAAATCGTCATTTTATTGGCCGGTGGCGATAAAAGCACGCAGACTGCCGATATCAAAACCGCTCAAGAACTTGCTCGTAACCTGTAGGACAACGCAATGACAAAAATTATTATCAGCCGCTACGATGTGGCGGAGCACTTGAGAACCACCGAAGAAATGGCGGCCTATCTGGATGCCTGCATTGAAGAAGCCGACGGCGATGCGGCCTTCATAGCCAAAGCGCTTGGCGATATTGCCCGCGCGCGTGGCATGTCGCAGATTGCCAAAGAGACCGGACTTTCCCGCGAAAGCCTGTATCGATCCCTGGACGGCGAGCATATCCCTAGTTTCGATACGATTCTCAAGGTAACAAAGGCACTAGGCATTCATCTGCATGCCGACCCGGCCTGATAAATTCAGCGGTACGAAAACGTACGTTAGCGGCTAATTTAATTCGCTTGCATGCTTTCTTAAGCAAACTGACGGACAACACCCGGCCTCTCGTCGTCTGACGAGAGTGGCTCTACCAATAATCCGGTTTAATGGCCGATTTTCTCTTGGCTAGCCTTTTCTTTTAATCTTCCCTCGGTTGTCTGCTGGGGAAGATTAAGCTAATTCAAGGTCTTATTTAAGTGGACCTACCCCCATGCTATCTAGATATTGATTGTATTCATTCTTCCTTTGTTGTAAATCCTGCATGCGCTGATGCCGATCTTCGTATTCACGTCTTGCTGCTTCATTGCGCTGCTTAATAACTTGATCGCCAGGCAAATCAAACTCGAATGTTATAAATTGCGAATGAGGGTTTGGTAGTTTTACCCATTTTCGCATGGCTTCCTCAATGGCTGGCTTGAATAAATCTGGGTTCACATTATCGAAACGACGACCATATTCAAATTTCATTAATTTACCGGAATTTGTTTTGCCATCTGGTTTATATTCATATGTGTCGTTATCAACTATATAATGCACAGTACCTTCCATGTGACTATTCTTTGCGTTTTCTGGATATTTTGGAATAGCTAATCCGCTTTCAGTATCACATAGACAGTCCGGTGTGATATGTATTGTGTATTCAACATCATAGCCACCACCACCTGCTGGTTTTTCAATATAACGACAGTATTTTTCATTTGCGGCCAATGCTTTTTGACAGGATTCCTCTCTCGTTTTTTCTGCTTTCACCTTCTCTACTTCTGCGTTACTTTGCGCCAGAAGTTCCTTGCTTTGTTCATCACCTTGATCGGCGGATTTCTGCGCCCACTCTTTCGCTAAGGTTAGATTTTTCTCAACCCCATTTCCATTGAGATACGCATGCGCCAAACCACGCTGCGCCATTTTTTCACCTTGGTTGGCGGATAGTGTGAGTAAATCCACCGCCTTTTTGAAATCAACTGGCATGCCAGTGCCGTGGTAATACATAAAAGCCAACCAGAATTGTCCTTCTTTATTCCCTACAGCTGTTAATTTCTTGAATATATCCGCAGCCTTTTCATAATCTTTTGGAACGCCTTTACCCATAAGGTATGACAAGCCGAGATAATACTCTGCTGACGCACTACCATTTTGTGCGGCTTTTTTAAACCACTCAAATGCAACTTCGTCATCCACTTCTACACCAATACCATTAGAGTAAATATTACCCAAATACTCTTGTGAGTCCCTGTCGCCCTTCTCTGCTGCTTTCTTGAACCATTCAACGGCGTCTGGATATTTTTTGTAATTAAAATAAGCTTTACCAAGTACACGTTGCGCTTCTACATTGTCTTGTTCAGCTGCTGCTGTCAAAAGGGATATTGCTTTGTCTGGATTTTGTTCTACACCATCCCCTTTAAAATACATTTGACCCATAAATTCCTGGCCACATGAATTTCCCTGGTTGCTGGATTTCTCGCCCCATACAATAGCCTGTGCAACATTTTTTTCAATATCCTTACCAAAATAATATGCCTCTGCTAGCCTACATTGAGCATTGGCATCTCCATTTTCTGCTAATTGAGCGTCCTCAACTACCGTTGATGAATGTGCATAACTAGACACAAATAAGACAAAAAAACAATATTTTTACTTTTTGTATACATAAAATAAATGTTTTATTCAAAAATAATATGATAATCTTAATGCATTTCTAATGGTTTGTATTATACGTGGCGCATTTATTTGCTATGTCATTAATTAACTGGCTTCCAACTCCGTATGAAGATTGTATATTAATACTCCATCCAATAACAATAAACTCTCTACATTTGTCAGGTTCTTTGCAATTAATGTTTAAATTCCAAACAATAGAGTCATACGTTGCGCAATTGTTATTTATTTCAGATATTTTTATTTCCTTTAAGTTTTTATCAAATAAAGAAATAAATGCATTAATAACAGACCTTCCATTTAACAAAATTATTTTAATATTTTTGTTACAAACCTGCTCCTTGAAAAACCATGACTCATTTTCAAGAAGATTTTTCTTTTCATATGCGCTAAGCTTTGACCAATTTTTGTTTGTTGCGCTTTGCACTAAATCAAGGTGACAAGCTGTCCCATCATAATAGGAAACATCAAAGCTATTAAGAATTGGGTTGAATTTGTCAAACCATGATTTGTAAGGGTTTTTATGGAAATATTGCAAGCATCCACATTCAATAATCTGCAACTGGTGAGGTAGAGCATGTTGGATATCAGATATTCTCAAAGTTTTGTTAGTCTCTAAACGGTTATTTGGTCCCAACAATAATAATCGTTTTGAATCAAGAAATTCGCGATGACTTGGATTTAAGCCAACAGTAGCAACGGATGCGCAATAATAGTCACCAAAACCAAGAACCGGTGTCGAATCTTTTACGATCAGAGACGTATTTAAATTTTGTTTTTTTAGCCGAGTTAACAAATATTGTCTCATTTGTAAAATACTTATTCCGGTGTAAGTATTCACTTCCCCGCCTTGTAAAAGTGGAATTGATGGGGATTTATTCAATAAAATCTCCCATAACCACCTCTTTTTCTAAGAGGGGGACTGAACGGATACATTACGGTTTATCTAGCTGTGATGCAATTGAATCTAAAATTTCAGGAACACTAGAATATGATGATCTTGAATTTGGGCATGTTCCTTTTACTGCATTCAACATTTTACTGACACCTAATGCACCAGCCATTTCCTTCTGGCTTTGTGTTCGTAGACAGGTATCAATTTAGTTAGCTGCGCACGATGCGTCTTCATAACCAACTCTTATAGCATGTTTAACACAAGTAACTATCAATTCATTTTGTTCAGCTAATGCCGTAGTAGAGAAAAATCCAAATAATATTATGATATTTTTGATATAAAATAGCTTATTGTATAATGACTTCATCTTAATTTAACCTGAGTTCTGGATAAATAAACGCAGGCGGATGCTTTGTGTTTGGTACAAGATTTTTTCCTAAAACAAATGACCATAGAATAAAAAGCATCCATGGGCAGCTTAACATAAACATGCCACCTAACAGGCTGTTGAAATTTACCGATATACCTTCGGTTTCGGCGCCATTTCTCGAAGCGCCGGGTGGTCTGGAAGCCTGATTAGGCCTTAAAAACCGGTTTTGGCCGGTTATATTCGCCCCTAAGGGGGTTAAATTCCGCCTTTTGGCGGATT
>NZ_PIZT01000020.1:0-32158 GCF_002834115.1 Methylomonas sp. Kb3
CTGCCGTACAGCGTACCGCCGGTCAGCGTGGCGGTGCCGGCCGCACTGGTGCCGCCGTCGTATGCCTTGCTGACGTCGCTGGTGCTGACGGTCAAGCCGGCGGCTGAAATATCGGCGCTATGCGTGCCGCCCGTCAGCGTATAGTTGCTGGCCAAACCGCCGTTGCTGCCGTCGGCCAGCGCCAGGGTGCCTAAGGTAACTGTCTTGCCGGTGCCGGCGTTTTTGCTGGCGACCGTGCCGGTGCCGCTCACGCTCAGGGTTTCACTGCCAACCAAGCTGCCGGTCGAGAATATACCGGCCGCCACGTTGGTCGAACCATTAAAGGCCCGATTGCCGGTCAGGCTGACCACGAACGGCGTGATGGTGCTGCTGGTGTTATTAGCGTAACTGATCGAATAGTTGGCGCCGCTGTTGCCGTCGCTCACCGAAACGCCGCTGACGCTTACTGTTTTATTGCCGCTGCCGACGTTTTTGTCGGTGAAAGCGAAT
The DNA here is from genome assembly GCF_002834115.1 of Methylomonas sp. Kb3. Classification (NCBI taxonomy): domain Bacteria; kingdom Pseudomonadati; phylum Pseudomonadota; class Gammaproteobacteria; order Methylococcales; family Methylococcaceae; genus Methylomonas; species Methylomonas sp. Kb3. The sequence goes on from NZ_PIZT01000020.1 coordinate 490, forward strand.
GTGCCACCGCTCAGACTATCGCTGCCGTACAGCGTACCGCCGGTCAGCGTGGCGGTGCCGGCCGCACTGGTGCCGCCGTCGTATGCCTTGCTGACGTCGCTGGTGCTGACGGTCAAGCCGGCGGCTGAAATATCGGCGCTATGCGTGCCGCCCGTCAGCGTATAGTTGCTGGCCAAACCGCCGTTGCTGCCGTCGGCCAGCGCCAGGGTGCCTAAGGTAACTGTCTTGCCGGTGCCGGCGTTTTTGCTGGCGACCGTACCGGTGCCGCTCAGGCTCAGGGTTTCGCTGCCGACCAAGCTGCCGGTCGAAAAGATGCCGGCCGCCACGTTGGTCGAACCGTTAAAGGCCCGATTGCCGGTCAGGCTGACGACATAAGGTGTGATGGTCAAAGTGCCGTTGACATAACTGAAATCGTAGTTGCTCGAAGTGTATCCGCTCCCGGTAATGGTGTAGCTACCCGCGTTGGTGGCGCCTTGCGACGTGCCGCCGTAACTGACGCTGCCGCCCAATACGCTTGATGTTTCGCTGTTAACGAAGCCGGTAATATTGACGCCATGGCCACCGCTGTAGCCCAAGCCGTTGTAGGCGCGGCTGTCGTCACTGGCGGTCACGGTCAGCGTTTTTTTGTTGACCGTTAAGGTTCCGCTGGCGCCTCCGGTGCCTATCGTCGTCGAATAACCGGCCCCGCCGCTGATCGCAGCCGAACCCACCGCGCCGTTGACGGTATAGCTGCCGACCGCGCGGGCAGTGCCGGCCGTGCCGCCGACGATGCTAAAACTCGGCGTGCCGCTTAAACCCGCGACGGTAGCCGAGTCCGTCACGCCGTCGTCGTTGACGTAGCCCGAAAATGCGCTGCTCGCGCTAGGGTCGGCGTCGCCGTAGGTTTTACTGATGTTGCCGACGTCGACGCTCAAGCTCGGCTGGTAGTCATAGATCAGGTGATTGCCCGCGACGATTGTTGCCGGCGCGTTGCCGTCGTAAGTTTTGTTGTATAGCCTGGGGAGCGCCGAACCGGCCACCCCGGTCAGGCCGCCCTCGGTCGAGCCCGATGGGCTGTGCATGTACACCAACCAGCGTCCGTTGCCCGCAGAGAGTACATTGCTACCCACATTGTTGATCAGCTCGCCGCCGCTGGCGGCCGCCAAAACCAGCGCATCCCCGCTGCCGTTGGCGGTCAAGCCTGCACCGCTGTTCAAAACGATATTTTTGCTGCCGCTCGCGCCGCCGGTACCGCGATGGATAATGCTGATCGTATCGGCCAATAATTGTCCCGCCAACGTGATATTGCCGCTGTCGTCTTCGGTGTTGCCGGTGCCGTCGCGTAATTCCATGGTGATGGAACCGGTGCCGGCGTTGATCGTAACACCGTTGGCAACTTCGATGACGGCATTACCGGCCGCACGATCAGCATCGACCACGCCGTTGGCGGCCAAATCGTTGGCATGCAAGACCAAATTGCCGCCGTCGGTGGTGATGTCGGCATTGAGGTAAATGCTGCGTCCCGCCTCCAACTTCAGGGTCGCTGACGAACTAAAAAGCCCGGCGACATTGAGCGCACTGTTAACGGTGATGTCGTTGCTGGCTTGTAGCGTGACGTTGGTACCCCAGCCGAGTAGATTGGTCAAAACGTCCGGGGCTATGGCCATGTCTTTGCCGACCGCCATCCCATAAGTAATGCGACTCGGATCGGTGGCGCCCGAGGTTACCCGGCCGCTATTTTCGTTGGCGAAGCTGACCACGAAGGTATCGCCGTGGTCATAAGCAAAGCCTGGCAGCAGGCTGAAATAGTTGGTGCCGGCATATTGATAGTAATCCACCCAAGGGCCGCCGGTATCGAAGCTGATGCCGCTGTTCGCCGTGGTGCCGATAACGCTGTTCGCGTCCGAAACCTCGCCGAAAATACCGTAGAAGGCATCGCCGTAGGTCACGGCGCCGGCGTTCGCCAATGCGCCGTTGCGCCAATCGGTATCGATGACCAGATAGTCGTAGTAATAGGTATTGTAGTTAACGGTTAATCTAACTTGGTTCAGGCCGACGTCCTGATTGCTGTAACTACCGATCAAGCTGTTGCTGGCCGACACCGCGCCGGCGACGCCGATGCTGGCGCGCGCCCAGGATAACGCCCCGGCATCCGCAGCGGAACCGTTATGCCAGTGCCGGCTACCGACTAAATAAGATACGCCCAAGTCTATGATCCCGTCGCTGCCGACCTGGTCGCCAGCCTGGCTGCCGACCAAGCTGTTACCGATCCCGACCACCGCGCCTTGGCTGCTCTCGCCGTAAGCGAAACCGGTTTTTTCCGCGACCCAGGTCACCGCGCCGGCATCGGCGTTGGCGCCGCTGTGCCAATGCGGACTTAACACCAGATAGTTATAACTCGAGACGCCGTTGATAGGATCGTAACCGTTCGTCAAAACCGTGACGCCGCCGCTGCCGACCTGATCGCCGGAGGTGGCGCCTATCAGGCTGTTGCTGCTGCTCACCGCCCCTAAAGCGCCGGTCAGGCGGCTGCCCCATGTCACCGCACCCAACTGCGTGTCGGTGCCGTTACCCCAGTTCGGGCTGATCACAACATAGCCCACCCGCGTCGCGTTGTTATATTCAGCCGGCAGTGCGACCACGCCGCCACTGCCGACGCGGTCGTTGGCGTGAGTACCGACCAAACTGTTGGCCGCGCTGGCATTGCCGGTCAACGGCGACGCCGCGCCGGCCGTCGTGGTGACGCTGCCCCAGGTCACCGCGCCGGCATCGGCCGTCGCGCCGTTGTCCCAATAAGGACTCGCAATCGAGTAATAATCCAGATGGTACTGTTTCTGACCTACTCCGCTACCCGTGGTCCAGTCGTACGGCAACAGCGTGACGCCGCCGCTGCCGATTTGATCGCCTGCGGTACCGCCGATCAAGCTGTTTGCCGAGCTAATACTTCCGGTTATGCCTGTGGCCGCCGCGGTTTTGGTAACGGCCCCAACGTTCGCGTTGCCGCCGTCGCTCCAATTGGGGCTAATAACCAAATAATAAGCAGTGCGGGTGCCTGACCAAGTGCTTCCGTTGTAAGTCAATTCGGTATATTGCCCGGCTTTGACACCGCCGCTGCCAACCTGATCAGCTGCGGTGTCGCCGACGAGGCTGTTACCAGAGCCAACGGTTCCTTGGATACCGCTGGCTTCGGCGCCGAATGTGACAGCCCCGCGATCACTGTCCCAATGCGGGCTGATCACGCCGTAAAAATAGGTGTAAGTCCAGTTGTTTGCGGTCTCCACACCGTTAAAAGCCGTTACGACGCCGCCGCTACCTACTCGGTCGTTGGTATGACTTCCAATCAAGCTGTTGCTGCTACTGATAGCGCCACTGACGCCGCTGCCGACACTACCCCAACTCGCGGCGCCCGCATCGGCATTACCGCCGTTATCCCAGGTGGGGGTTAGGACCACGTAATCGGCCACGCCCACATCGACGATATTGTTGACGTCGCTGCCGACACCGTCGTTGGCTGTACTGCCGACCAAGCTGTTTCCCGCGCCGACCGCGCCGCTGACGCCGCTCGTTTTGCTACCCCAGGTGACCGCCCCGGCATCAGTGGCTCCGCCGTTGTCCCAGTCAGGACTCAACACCAAATAGTAACCGTCCTTCATCAAAATTCCGCCCCCTCCGACATGATCGTTGGCGGTCGTACCGACCAGACTGTTGGCCGAGCCCAAGGTGCCGGTCTTGGTGGCTGTGGCGTTCCAGAAGGTCACCGCACCGGCGCTGCCATTCCATAACGGGCTGAGTACCATGTAACCCGGATCTTGCCCTAGGTAACTGGCGCCGCCGCTGCCGACCTGATCGCCGGCATGGCTGCCGACCAAGCTGTTGCCGCTGCCGATGACACCGGATACGCCGCCGTTGTTGGTGCTGGTTTCGGTCGGGATATTCGTTAGCGTGTTTCCGAATAAGTCCGTCGTCGTGACAGTGCCGTAGGTGATGGTGCGGCCGTCGCCCCAGGTGATCGCACCGGCGTCGGCGGTTGAGCCGCCATTGTTGAAATGGGGACTGAGTATCAAGTAATACGGATGGGTTGAAGTATAGCCGGTATCCGGGCTGCGGCTGGTGTAGTGGCTGAGTAACTGGATGCCGCCACTGCCGACCAAATCGCCGGCGGTGGCGCCGACCAGACTGTTGGCCGACGATACCGCGAAACCGGGCGTCGCCCCACCGGACGCATAACCGGTTGCGGCATTGAGCCAGGTGACCGCACCTTTATCGCCGTCCCAATGCGGGCTGGCGACTACATACGCGGCGTCGGTACGGTAAGTGTTGACGTGGCCGTGCGGCGGGGTATCGCTGGGTTGACTGGTGTAGTTGGTACTGTTGCTGTAATAAAGCACTTTGATGTCGCCGCTACCGATCTGGTCGTTGGCATTGCTGCCGACCAAACTATTCGCCGAAGAAACGGTGCCGGTCAATGCGGCCAAACCGCTGGCCCACGTGACCGCACCGGCGTCCGCGCTGGCGCCGTTCTGCCAGTGCGGGCTGGCTATCGCGAAATAATTGCGGTAATACTCGGTGGCAGTAATCAACGCGCCGCTACTGTTGTAGTCATGAAACTCGGTGACGAATTGCGTAATGCCGCTGCTGCCGATTCGGTCTCCAGACGCCGCACCGACCAGGCTGTTGGTGGATGAAATGACACCGGATATTCCGCTCAACGCACTACCCATCGTGACCGCACCGGTATTGCCATTCCATTGCGGGTTCAAGACTAAATATTTCAGGTAGCCGTTGTCGTTGCTCCAAGTGTGACCGGTCGCGCCGTAATAATTATCGACCAACACGATACTGCCGCTGCCCACGGCATCGCTTGCCGAGCTGCCGACCAAACTGTTGGCTGACGATACGGTGCCGCTTAATCCCGTGGTACCGCTTGACCAGGTCACCGCCCCCTTGCCGCCGTCCCAATGCGGACTGGAAATTAAAAAGTTGCCCAGCGAACTGAACGAGACGTTGACGTTGGTATTGGTGTTTTGGCTAACCAGCTGGGTGATCCCACCACTGCCGAGGCGATCATCGGCGTGGCTACCGGTGACGGTCGCGATCAGCGCCCCGGACCAGCCGTTGTACAAATAAACCGCGCCGGCATCCTGGCCGCCGAAGTCGTCATAGGGATTCGTGACCGCCACGTTGGTGCTCCACAGTACCGACGTGCCGGTGCCGAAGCCGGATGTGACGCCCAGTGTGTTGGTCGGATTGGGGTCTTCGAAATCGAATTGCGGGTACTGGCCGCTGCTGTCGATGGTGATGTTGCGCGGGTCGAGTAATAGACTGCCGTTGCGACCCTGACTGGCCAAGGTGGTAACAGTTCCGCCAAACAGCAGGGCCTCGTGAGACGAGACTTCCACGGTACCGCCGTCGCCGCCCGCCGAACCACCCTTGGCGGAGATCGTGCCGTAAAAATCGGTTTGCTGATCCGACCAAACCACGACCTCGCCGCCGTTGCCTATATCAATGGCGTCGGCTTGCAGTTGGGTGAAGGGATTGATTCGGGTTATCGCGGCATTGCGAACCGCCGTGTCATTGCCGTGAAAACCGCCGCCGATACTGATTTTGCCGCCACCCTTGGCACCGTTGGCGGTGATCGTCGCAGCAGCCAACGTGACGTCTTTGCCGCCGGTGACGGTGATATTGCCGCCGCGTCCGGCAACGCCGCCGGCATCCAGGGTGGCGGAACTGAATACGCCACCTTGGCTCCCGGCGGTCACGGCGATGTCGCCGCCGTTTTGACTTCCCTTAGTAGACAGTTTGGCGGATACAGTCTGGATGACTCGACTATCGGCGGCAATCGTAATTCGGCCGCCGTCGGAGACGGTACCTTCGGCACTGAGCGTTCCGGTTTGCAGCACGCGGTCGCCGGTCAGGCGAATATCCCCGCCGCTATCACCGTCGGCGCGGACGGTGCCGGTGTCGACGACCAGCCGGCCGTGCTCGACGACATTGCCGCCTTGAGTATTCTCGGCGGCGGACACGTCCAGTGTGCCGCTGTTACGCACTTCGTCGCCGATCAGTTCTATCGAACCGCCGCGATTAACCAGGGATTTGGCTTCAATCACGCCGCTGTTATTAATCGCGGCGCCGCGCAATTGGTCGGCGGCGCTGGCAGTCATGATGACCCGGCCGCCATCGGCGCGGATCAACTGTTTGTTCTCGATCAGTGAATTGACGGTGGCTGGATCGACTTGAACGTTGACCAGTTTACCTTCGTCTAATTCCAGTTTTACGCCATCGCCGCCGGCCAGCGCCACCGTGCCCAAACGGGCCTGGACCACACCTTCGTTGCTGACGTTGGGGGCCAGCAAGGCCACGTATCCGCCGTCCTTGGCACGGATGTCGCCCTGATTGACGACGCCGGCGTCGCTGCCGTCGCGCTTGAAATGGTAGTTGCCGGCACGGAAATCCGCATCGCTGATGTTCATCGTCGACGCCGCCATCGCGCCAACATCGACTTGAGCGCCCTTGGCAAACAGCACGCCGTTGGGATTCACCAGAAACACCTGACCGTTGGCGGTCAATCGGCCGGCAATGACCGATGCTTCGCCGGCTGCTACGCGGTTCAGCGCGATCGCGCTGGCGTTAGGCTGTTGATAATCCACATGGGCACTGGCGCCGATGTTGTAGCTCTGCCAGTTGATGATAGCTTTATCACTGCCTTGTACGACATCCATCCGTGCGCCATCTTGGTGGATTTGTGCCTGTCCTGACGTCACCTGGCCGCCATTCGGCAGCGCATTGCCGGCCAATTCGGCCAAGGCCGGCTGCCAAGCACCAGCCAAGGCGATCTGTATCGCCAGCACCAGCGGATGACGGTTGAAGTGCGGCGTGCGACTTTGGTTAGCATATCGGTTCATAAGACTGTCCTCTCGAATCAGTGCGGTTATTCGGTGCTTACGGCGGCTTTACGCTCCAATAGGCGGGCAAAATTGCTCAACGACGCCAAGTGCAGATAGATCAATCCTAACCAGCCGGCTTGGAACAGGCTGTCCAACGCATCGCCGCCAATTTTTTGGAAGCGCGCCTCGTCCACGATCCAAAGGCCGGATAAGGAGTAACGCTCGCCGCTCGGTGATACTGCATCGGCCCGGCGTTCGGTTAAGAGGTCCAATTCGTGCAAGGTAGCGGCAAATTGCGCAGTCCGCTGCGATTCGGCGTGGAACTCCCGCAAAAAGGCGATGATTTGTTGCAGGTAAGCTGACGGTGCGCCGTCCACCAGCAAAGGCTCGCCGGCCGTTTCGTTAAAACGCGGGCAAGTGTCGTCAAAACAGACGACCAATTGCTTGTCTTCGGCCTGTTCGGCAGGTACGAACGGGTATCGGCGGACGAAGGCTGGTATGTAATGTCCGGTCCAACGGCCAGCAGCGTTGACGAACAGGTTTTCGCCGTCGTTCAAGCCCAGCACTACCACCGGAACGAAGTGGCCGTCGCCGGCTTTGGCGAAGGCGATCGGGTATTCCTTGCCGGCTTCGCTGAATTCGGGACCAATCAGCGGCACCGAGTTACTAACGCGCGCGTAACCGACGTCTTCGGATGGCGCAATATGCAACCGGCCGTGAGCGGCTGGGTTCAAACTGACGATGCGTTTATAAAACAGCAATTGGTTATCCACAGTGGTATCGCCGGTTGAGTGGGTGGAAAAATGGCGTCAAAAGACTTTTAAAACGCTTTGCTCAGGCTGACCCAAAAATGAGGCGTTTTGTAAGTGCCGTCCGAATCGTTGCCGTCTGCCGAACGGGCTGGGTTGGCGCCTATGCGTTGGGCAACGCTGCCGCGGATGACGAAATTACCGGGTACCACCCAGTTGATTCCAAAGCCGCCGCCGCTGAGCGTGTAATGGTTAGGCCCGCCTTCGGTGGCATTCGGCCAGAGGTCGTTGTGCAGCGTGATGCCGCCGTGATCGATGAAGCCGACCAACTCGACATGCTCATAAACCTCGTAGCGTAGTTCGAAATTCATCAGATAGCCTTCGTCGCCCAGGGCTTCGTTGACTGGATAAGCTCTGATGCCGAAAGGCCCGCCCAGACTGAATTTTTCGGAAGAATCCAGATTTTTGGTGGCCAGTTGTCCACTGACGCCGGCATAGAAGCGCAATTTGTCGGTCAGGCTTTGTAGACGGGAGGCGTTAAGCGAGAACTTTTGATAGGCGCCGCCGGCGCGGGCCGTGGCCCGGTTTTGAGTCTGGTCGGCCAAGCTTCCCGACAAATCCAGGTTGCCCGCCACCATTGTTGCGCCGAATAGCGTGACCGCGCCGCCCAGCAAGTCGTCCTGATGATCGCCGCTCAGACCTATGTAGCCGCTTTGTACCTCTTTATCGCTGACCACGCTCCCGAGGCTGGTGTTGTAATAGTGGCGATCGTCGAAACCGCTGGCCACGTAAAGATTCGTGCTCACCCCGCGAAGCAAGGGATAGGTGGCGAAGGTACCGCCGGTCCAGGCCGAACCTTGAGCGTCCAACGACTGAAAGGGTTCACCCAGGGTGTAGTCCAGCGCGGACGCGGCGAGACCAATCCGCAGCCCGGAGTAGCCTACCGGCAACGAATAGGCAATTCTGCCGTAAACGTTACCGCTGCCGCCTTGAACCCGTAACGAGGCCAGATCGCCGAGGCGCAACGGATTATTCAGGTTTAGCGATCCGCCGAATTGGTTCATGCCAACTGAGCGCACGCCGGTATTGCTGTAATCCAAGGAGCCGCTGATTAAGTTGCTGGGATCGATTTTCAGCAGCAGGTCGGATTCGCCGGCTCTAGCGCCGGCCTTCAGAGTGGAAGAAACCGTGCCGCCGGTCAGATCGTTCAACAGCAGGATGCCGCGTTGCATATCGGCCAATCGCAAAGCCTCCCCTGCGGGCTGAGCCGCCAACATGGTTTGTCGGGGAATATCGTTTCGGTAGACGGCGGCCGGATCGTCGACCTCGACTTTGCCTAATTTCGCTTCGCGGATCAGGATTTCGACGATGCCGTCGCGAATTTGCTGAGCGGGCAATACCGCGCGGGCAAAAAAGCCACGTTGCTGGTAATACTCTGCTATATCGCGAGTGATCTTGCGCAGTTCGGCCAAGCTTAAGTCCTTGCCGATGTGGTCTTTCAGAAACGCCTGTAGTTCGGCTTCGCCGATCAACTCGGCGCCGCTGATTTTCCATCCCTTAACTTGAATACGGATGTCGCCTTCACCGGCAGGCGCCGGTTGCTCCGTGATTTCGAACGGGACGTTCGAATCACCCGGCAAAATCGGTTCGGGTTTGATATTTCGTAGAATCGACCCCGCCTCGGGAACCACTTCAGCCGCTTGACCGGGAGCCGGACAACCGATTAGGAAAACTAAGGCAGCGGCGCTAAGCCGAATATGGATGAGTTTGCGATTTCGAAAGGTCGGTTGCATACGATTCCAATTGCTGACATGAATGGAAATGGTCGCCTGTCCGCTTTTTGTCTTAAGGCCGCTAGGTCAGTTATGACTAACGCGGCCCGTCTGGCGGTTACTCGATGCGGATTAGCGTGCTCAGACAAAATAGCGGCCCGATCATAACCGTTCAGTTCAGTTGCCGCAAAGGATAGTTTCCGACAGACCACAAGAACGGTATGGAAATAATATAGTCGATTTAAAATGAGTCGAACGCAAAAATTTGCCTAGCTTTAATTCAAGCGCGTTAATTAGGTTTCTAGTTTGAGCAAACCGCGGCTTTTCGCGCTGTGACCGACTATATTGTCAACTTCTCGAATATGCGGCGCTTGTCATTAGCCATGGGCTTACCTGCCGCCCTGTTGCTAGGAAATGAAAATAGCAGCCCAACGACCTATCTCGGTGTCCGAAAAAAGTCGCCCACTACAACTCGACCTTGATGATCGTCACCGCCGCGAAATCCGGAACCCCGTTTCCGGAATGGATTAACTGCGAGGTCTGAAGTATGCCGCCAGCGCGGCACATGAAATGCCTTAACGGGTTACCAGACACCCTTGCAAAAACAAACTGACAGACTGACGTACCCAAACGTCTATCTCTGCTTCGTCGGGCGTCGGCTCCAAACCCAACTGTAAGCGCTGTAAGCGTTCGCCACGCACCGCACTGATGAATTGGTCGGCAAGGAAATACGGGTCCATATCTATCATTAAGCCAGCCTGTTGCTGGCAGATAAAAAACTGCGCTAACAATCCCAGCGTCCGGCGCGGTCCTTGTTCGTAAAATTGTGTCGCCAGATCAGGAAAACGTGGTGATTCGCCGATCAATATCGCCCGCATCCGCAATACATCCGGACGGGTAATCCGAAACAAAAACTGCCGGGCAAAATTGGTCAACGCCTCTTCCAACTCGCAATCGTCGGACAGGCTACCGATAAATTGATCACTGCAACGCCGGATCAACGCGCCGAATAAACCGGCTTTGCCGCCGAATTGGCTATAGATCGTCCGCAGCGATACCCGCGCATCGCGGGCGATGGTTTCCATACTCAGGTTGCCGTAACCGTTTTCAAGAAAAAGCTGTAAGGCCGCATCGAGTAATCGATCCCGACTTTGCTGCTCATCGCCCTTACAGGGACGTCCACATTTAACCATGCTGTGTGATTCGCGAAATGAATTGACTTGGATAAAGATGATAACCTAGACTAAACGGTAATAGATATTACCATTTTTAGTTAAACGACGACTAAGGCAGTACACGGCAATGGCAAAAAAAACGCGCATGACGCTTGCATCCCAACAGCCCCCTTCATCGCCGGTAGCGGCTGATTTTGCAGGGCAAACCCATCGCCAAGCACAGCGACATGTGGTAAAGCTCGGCGTGGTCGGCATCGCCCTGCAACTGACTTTGGCTGGCTGTGGCGATGCCGGAGCCCCCGCCGGGGCAACAGCCGCGCCACCGCCGCCCAACGTAAAAATCGCGCAGCCCTTAAACCGCGAAACGACGGAATGGGACGAATACACCGGCCGGATCGAAGCGATCAACTCGGTGGACATCCGCGCACGGGTCGGCGGTTATTTGGACACCGTCAATTTCACCGCTGGCGCTAAGGTCAAGAAAGGCGACTTGCTGTTTCAAATCGACCCCAAACCGCTGAAAGCCCAGCTGAATTACGCACAAGCCGAACTGGAGCGCGCCAAAACCAAACGCGAGTTGGCGAAAAACGATTTGACCCGCGCCGAAAACCTATTCAAAGCCAAAGCCATTTCCGCCGAAGAATACGACATGCGCACCAAAGGCTTGCGCGAAGCGGCGGCGGCGGTCGAATCGGCGGAAGCCAACGTCTACACCGCAAAATTAAACCTGGAATACACTGAAATCCGCGCGCCCATCAGCGGGCGGGTAGGCCGCGAGATGATCACCGCTGGCAATTTGGTCAAAGCCGACGACACCGTACTGACCAATATTGTGTCCACCGATCCGGTGTACGTGTACGTCGATGCCGACGAACAATCGGTGTTACGTTATCGCCGACATGCCCAGCAACACGGCCAAACCGCCGCCGATCTAAAAGGTACGCCGGTACAACTGGCGGTGGCCGACGAAACCGATTTTCCGCATCAAGGCAAGCTGGACTACATTGCCCCGCGCGAGGATGCCGCCACCGGCACGCTGAGCTTGCGCGGCGTGTTCGCCAATCCGGACGAATTGTTAAGTCCCGGTTTTTTTGCGCGCTTGCGGGTACAGGCATCGGCATCCTACCCTGCTCTGTTACTGCCTGACCGCGCAGTCGCGACCGATCAGGCGCAGCAGTTTGTCTGGGTCATCAATCAAGACAACCAAGCCGAATACCGGCAAGTCACCCCCGGCTCGCGCATCGGCGAGTTGCGCGTAATCCGCAGCGGCTTGCAAGCCGGTGATTGGGTGGTAGTAGAAGGCGTGCAAAAGCTCAAACCCGGCGCCAAAGTCAATCCGGAACGCATCGATTTGGCCGCGCCGGGAGCACAATAAGCTATGGATAAATTCAGTCATTTTTTTATCGACCGGCCGATCTTTGCGGCGGTGTTGTCGATTGTCATCCTGTTGGTCGGCGGTTTGGCGCTGATCGGTCTGCCGATTGCCCAATACCCGGAAATTGCTCCGCCTACCGTCGTGGTCAGCACCAACTATCCCGGCGCCAATGCCAAAGTCGTTGCGGAAACGGTGGCAACGCCAATCGAGCAGGAAGTGAACGGCGTGGAAGACATGTTGTATATGTCTTCGCAGTCCACCAATAGCGGCGCGATGTCTTTGACCGTCACTTTTAAACCCGGCGCCAATCTGGATAAAGCCCAGGTTTTGGTGCAAAACCGGGTGGCGCTGGCCGAACCGAAGTTGCCGGAAGAAGTGCGCCGCCAAGGTTTGAGCGTGAAAAAGCGCAGCCCGGATTTAAGTCTGGTGGTTAACCTGGTCTCGCCAGATAAACGCTACGACAGCGTTTATATGAGTAACTACGCGCTGCTGCAAATCCGCGACACCTTGGCTCGTTTGCCCGGCGTGGGTGATATTCTGCTATTCGGCGCCCGCGACTACAGCATGCGCCTGTGGCTGAATCCGCAAACCATCGCCGCCCGCAACCTGACCGCCGCCGAGGTGGTGAATGCGGTACGCGAGCAAAATGTGCAAGTCGCGGCCGGGGTGGTGGGTCAGCAACCCTCGCCGAACAGCGCCGAATACCAATACACCGTCAGCACCCTGGGCCGCCTCAGCACCCCCGAGCAATTTGGCGAGATCGTCATCAAACAAGGCGAAAACGGCCAAGTGACGCGCCTCAAAGACGTGGCGCGCATCGAACTGGGCGCCAAGGATTACAACTCCGGCTTGTATCTGGACGGTGATGAGACGGTCGGTCTGGCTATTTTCCAACTGCCCGGCTCCAACGCCATCGATACCAAAAAGGCGGTGATGGCAGCAATGGAGAAGCTGAAAACCCGTTTCCCGGAAGGCCTGGATTACAAGCTAGTTTACGACACCGTGGTGTTCGTCGAGCAATCGATAGACGCGGTGGTCGAGACCCTGTTCGAAGCCTTGCTGTTGGTGGTCTTGGTGGTGATCGTGTTCCTGCAAAACTGGCGGGCGGCGGTGATTCCGTTGCTGGCGGTTCCGGTTTCGCTGATCGGCACCTTTGCGGTGATGTCGGCTTTGGGGATTTCCTTAAACACCCTATCGCTATTCGGCTTGGTGCTGGCTATAGGTATTGTGGTGGACGACGCCATCGTGGTGGTGGAAAACGTCGAGCGGCATATCGCCGAAGGCCTACATGCCCGAGAAGCCACGCGCCTGGCCATGTCCGAAGTGGTGGGCCCTGTGGTTGCCACGGCCTTGGTGCTGGTGGCGGTATTCGTGCCCACTGCTTTTATCACTGGCGTATCGGGCGCGTTTTACAAGCAGTTTGCCTTGACCATTGCGGTGTCCACCGTGATTTCGGCGTTTAACTCGTTGACACTGAGCCCGGCCTTGTGCGCTTTGCTGTTGGATCGCGCTCACGACAATAAAGACGCTTTCACCAAAGTATTCGACAAGTTGTTCGGTTGGTTTTTCGGCGCGTTTAACCGGTTTTTCGAGCGTTTCAGCGTGGGCTATTCGCGCTTGGTCGGCCGGTTGATTCGCGTGACCGCTGTCGTTCTGGTGATGTATGTCGGCCTGAACGGCTTAAACTTCCTGGCATTTGAAAAAGTACCGACCGGTTTTATTCCGCAGCAAGACCAAGGCTACCTGGTGTTGTACGCGCAATTGCCCGACGCTGCGTCCCTGGCCCGCACCCAGGACGTGGTGCAGCAGGCCAGCAAGATCATTCTGGATACCCAGGGCGTGCAACACGTCAACGCCTACGCCGGCTGGTCAGTGCTCAGCGGGGCGAATCAGTCCAATGTAGCCACCATGTTTGCCCGCTTAGGCGAATTTACCGACCGGGCCGGTCACCCCGAATTGCATGCCGACGAGATCGTCAAAAGCCTTACCCAGCGCCTGAGCGTGATTCCCAACGCCCGCATCGCCGTGTTCGCGCCGCCGCCGATTCGCGGCATGAGTTCGGTCGGCGGTTTTAAGCTGCAAATTGAGGACAGAAACAACGCCGGCGTGGACGAATTGCAGCGCGTCACCAATGAAATGTTGGGCAAGGGCAATCAACAGCCCGGTTTGGTGGGATTGTTCAGCACGTTTAGGTCCGGCGTGCCGCAATTGTTTGTGGACGTGGATAGAACCCGGGTGAAGGCGATGGACGTACCTTTGAAAGACGTGTTCGACACCTTGCAAATTTATCTGGGCTCCTTATACGTCAACGACTTCAATGCCTTCGGCCGCACTTATCAAGTCACCGCACAATCCGACGCCCCATTCAGGATGTTGCCGGGTGATATTGACCAATTAAAAACCAAAAACCGCCAAGGCGGCATGGTGCCCTTGGGTGCGGTCAGCGAGGTCAAAGAAATCGCCGGCCCGGACAAAATCACCCGTTACAACATGTATCCGGCGGCGGAAATCAACGGCGGCACCCTGCCCGGCATCAGCTCCGGCCAGGCCATCGACACCATGAGCAAACTGCTGTCCGCCGAGTTGCCGCCCGGCTTTGATTTCGAATGGACCGAACTGAGCTTGCAGCAAGTCTTGGCTGGTAATGTGGCGATGCTGGTGTTTCCGCTCAGCGTGATCTTCGTCTTCCTGGCCCTGGCCGCACAATACGAAAGCTGGTCGCTGCCGTTTGCGGTGATTTTGATTGTACCCATGTGTATTTTGTCGTCGATGACCGGGGTGTGGTTGAGCCATATGGATAACAACATCTTCACGCAAATCGGCTTCATCGTACTGGTGGGGCTGGCGAGTAAGAATGCGATTTTGATCGTCGAGTTTGCCAAACAGCGCCAGGAAAGCGGCCTTAACCGCTTCGAAGCGGCGGTGGAAGCCTCGCGCATCCGCTTACGGCCCATTCTGATGACCTCTTTTGCCTTCATCATGGGCGTATTTCCTTTGGTAATTGCCCAAGGTGCCGGCGCCGAATCCCGGCGTCTGCTGGGCACCGCGGTGTTCAGCGGCATGATCGGCGTCACGGTGTTCGGCTTGTTACTCACTCCGGTGTTTTATGTCGTAGTACAAGCCATCGCCCAACGCCTGCGGCCCACAGCCACCGACTTAACCACTCATCAACCTGCAATCGAGGCCCACAAATGAGTCTGCGCCCCTCCAAACGCCGGCATCAGGCCCTGAGTGCTGCCGGCCTGCTCGGCTTGCTGCTCGGCGGCTGCGCGGTCGGACCGGATTATGAATTGCCGGCCACTGCGGATTTACCCGCCAGTTTTGCTAACGCCCAAGAGTTTTCTGATCGCGGCATCGAAGAGCAGTGGTGGCAGCTGTTCAACGATCCCCAATTGAGCGCCTTGATCGATAACACTATCAGCCACAACTATGAACTAAAAGCCGCTCGCGCCAATCTGGCGGAAGCGCGCGCTTTATATCTGGAAACCGGCCTGAACCTGTTACCGACCGTGACCTCGCATGCCAATTACACCGAGCAAAAACGCAGTACCGGTTCATTCAATAACCGCACCGGCGTTTTTCCACGCGAATTGAAGCTGTACAACACCGGTTTTGACGCCTCTTGGGAAATTGATTTCTTCGGCCGGGTGCGGCGCAATGTCGAGGCCAGTAACGACGAAGTCGAAGCCCAAGAAGCCAGTCTGCGCGACATCGGCGTCAGTCTGATCGCCGAAGCGGCCCGGAATTATTTTGAATTGCGCGGTCTGCAAAACCAATTAGCGGTCGCCCGCAAAAATGCCGACAACCAGGCGCAAACCCTGGAGCTAACCCAAGTCAAACTGGAAAACGGCCGCGGCACCGAGCTGGACACGTCCAGAGCGCTGGCGCAATTGGAAAGCACCAAAGCCGGCATACCGCGCCTGGAAAGTGCCATCGCCCAAGCCATCCATAGACTCAGCGTATTGACCGGGCAAATGCCCGACACGCTGACCAGTAGTTTGGTGCAGTCCGCACCGTTACCCAAAGCACCGGACAGTATCCAAATCGGCAACCCGGAGCAACTCCTGCGCCGCCGGCCGGATATTCGGGTTGCCGAACGCACCTTGGCCGCCGCCACTGCCCGCATCGGCGTGGCCACGGCCGACTTATTCCCGCGCGTGACGTTTGTTGGGAGTCTGTCGTTGGAAGCCAGCACCCTGTCCGGCTTGGTCGCTCCGGGCTCGGAAACCTATTCAGTTGGCCCGAAAATCAGCTGGGCAGCATTTGATTTAGGCCGGGTTTACGCCCGCATCAAAGCTGCCGACGCCCGCGCCGAAGCCAGCCTGGCTCAGTATGAACAAACCGTACTAAATGCCTTGGAAGAAACCGAAAACGCCCTGGTCAGCTACAGGCAAGAACGCGCCCGCCGCAGCTCCTTACTGGCTGCGGCGCAGGCCAGCGAAAAAGCCGCGGCACTGGCGCATCTGCGCTATCAGGAAGGTATAGCGGATTTTCTGACCGTGTTGGATAGCGAACTTCGCTTGTTGCAGGATCAAAGCCAGCTGGCGCAAAGCGAAACCGTCATGGCTACCGCCTTGACCGCTGTTTACAAGGCTTTGGGCGGCGGTTGGGCGGAGTCATCCGCCCCAGCGGGTAAGCTGGAGACAAGTCTTATCCAATAGGTTTCTAAGATTACAATAGTTAACCCTCTAGCGATTGTCGCGCCGCCTCTACCAAGTTTGTTGGCAGGGGCGTTTTTTTATCCCGCCCCCACCCGCCGAGCCAATCCAAATACGAGAGACTAAGCAATTAGCCGGCTCCTTTGTGTAACGCTGTCCAAACCTACGCATGCCAATTAGCGCTGATCCGTATCAAAAACCGTTCGCCCTGAGTTTATCGTTGGAGTGAGGCACCAACCGCAACACGACAACCATAAAACCACCCGCAAACCATCAGCAACGCAACAATAAAGTGATTGATCACTTTTAGACCATCAATATTGGGATAGGCCATCATGTTGGGGTTCTTGCCTCACCCCTACGGCCCTGCGACAAGTTTAGTTAGGCTTTCGAATACGCACTTGTTTTGCAGCCCTTCGCTTTTGTAGCCAGCGAATCAAACCGGTGACGAACAGCGCCGCGCAAACCAGCCCGCTGGCCAATACCAGCACACGGCCCGGTAGGCGCAGGAACTGGCCGGAATGCAACGGCCACTGCCACTGTAAAAACACGTTGCCGGCCCCGCCGGACAAGGGCGTGGCAACATGCAGAATTTTCCCGTCGGATTGGTCTAAGACTATTTGCCAACGGCCGCGAAACACACCGCCGAAATCAACGTGTTTGGTAAAAATGAACGTCCCATCGGCGGCATCGGGCAGTTTCAGCCAATACCACTGGCCGGCCGGCGTGGCTTGGTCGGCCAGCATCAAGGCTCGATCTGCCGAGAGGGGCTTAGGGCCAGGGCGAGCGACGGAATGGAACTGTTCCAGCGGCTTGGTTGGCGAGAAGCAATCGACCAGCCAGCGAAATGGCTCGCCGAAATTAAAATACACCCCGGACAGCATCACCCCGAACAGAATCAAGCCGCTGTAAAAACCCAGGGTTTTGTGCAGATCGTGGTTGAAGCGCTCGACACTGGCCCGCGGTTTGATTGTCAACGCGCTGCGCCAGCGTCCGGTCAGCGGCCACCACAAAATCAAACCGGTCAGTACTGAAATGGCACTCAAAATGGCGACGGTACCGACGATCCAGCTGCCGTCGTCCCAATCCAGCAGTAAGGCATAATGCAGCTTGAATACAAAACCGATCAGGCTGCCGGCTAATAAATCGTCCGCATGCTCCCACAAGCGGATGCCCGTGACTCGGGCCGTGTAAGGGTCGACGAAGGCGTTCCAGGTATGCTAACGCGCCTCGCCGCCGGCCGGCAGCTCGTAAAACAGCCAGAAGGCTTGTTCGGCGTGGCGCGGGTAATAAATATAACCACGCTTGGCGTCGGTCGGCATGGCACTATCAGCGGCGGCTATGATTTCGTCCAGCGGCCGGTAAGACGCTACGCCCTCTGCCGCCGCCGAAACCTGATGCAAGGCCGGGTTCAACACCGCATCCAGCTCCTGCCAGAAGGTAATGATGCTACCGGTCAGGCCGGCGATCAATAAAACCGACCCGGCCAGCAAGCCCAGCCACAAATGAATTTGCAGCCAGAGCTTGCGGCGGCGTTTTAGCTCAGTTAAGCGCCGGGCGGAGTGGGAAAGTACCGGTTCAGCGTTGCCCATCCCCTGCCCCGTCTCAATATTCCAAACGAATCGAACCAAAAGCCATCAACGGTTCCGCCGGGTTATTCGACCAAGTTGCGCGTTGGATGTAATACTGGGTCGAAGACACGTTGTTGATGTTAACCTGGGCAGTCAGGCGGGTCTTGCCGATATTCATACGATAAGCCGCCATTAAATCCAGGCGGGCATATGCGTCGTCATAAAAGCTGTTGTCCCGGTCGCCATAGCGCAAACCGGCGGCATAAATGCCGGCGCCGACGCTGAAGCCCTTTAGGAAGTCCTGTTGAAAATCGTACTTCATCCACAAACTGCCGGAATGCAATGGCGCGTAGGGTAATCGGTTGCCTTGGACGCCGGAGTTGTCCTTGGTTATTTCGGTATCGGTATAGGCATAGGTCCCGATCATGCTCAGTGCATTCGTCAACTGGCCGCTGACATCCCATTCCAAGCCCTGGCTGCGCGCTTCGCCGATGGCAACGCTGAGGTTTGGCGTCACCGGGTCGGGCGTCAGCACGTTTTGCTTGGTCAAATGGTAGTAAGCCAGAGTGCTGGTTAACTTGCCGTCGAAGAACGAGGTCTTGATACCGCCCTCGAATTCCGCGGAAGTCTGCGGCGCAAACGGCTTGCCGGACGCCTGCCGGCCGTTGTTAGCACCGAAGGACTCGACATAATGGCCGTACAACGACAACCAGTCGCTCGCCTCGTAGAGAATACCGACGCGCGGGCTTAAATTGTTTTCCTCAATATCGTCGTATGCCGCACTGGCCAGCGCCAAATTCTGATCGGAATAGCCGTAGCCGTAAGTCGAGATGTCGTAACGCAAACCGCCCATGACATGGAGTTTATCCCACAACGTGATCTCGTCCTGACCATAAACCCCAAACCACTCATTGTCTTCGATAGCGCTATAACCAAATGGTGGCTGCATGGCGGCTTGTACATCAAACAAGGGCATGCTCTGGAAAATGTTGACCGTATCCAGAGCACGCGCCGTCGCTTGGTCGCGCGTGCGCTGATGGTAATAATCGCCACCGATCAGCATGTTGTGGTCTATGCCAAAGGTATTGAATTTGCCGGTCAAATCCAGATACACGGTTTGAGTATCGTACCCCAAACCGCCAAACCAGGCGCCGCGCGGCGTATCGCCGTTTACCGCCGCCTTACCGTCGGCATAGGTTTCTTGCAAATTGGCGTCACCTTCGACAATGACCATACCGTTTCTGATCTTCCAGTTATCGTTGAAGCTGTGCGACCAATTGAAATCGACCAACCAGTAGGAGTCCTTGTCCGCCAGCCCTTGCTGGGCGAAGGTTCGAGAAATCAGCGCCGGCGCGACCCGGTTGCCGGTCACCGGCAGTCCCGAGTCGTACGTTTTTTCGTCGTCCAGGTATTCCACCGAAAGATTCAGCTCGGTGCGATCCGTAGGCTTCCAGCTCAGACTGGGGGCGAAAAATATCCGGTCATTAAAGACGTTGTCCCGAAACGAATTGCTATCGAGATACGACATGTCCAAGCGGTAGGCCAGCGATTTGTCGTCAGTGACCGGGCCGGTCGCGGTAGCTTCGGTGCGGTAATAATCGTAGGAACCAAAGCGTTGTTCGATCGAATAGTAAGGGTCGGCCAAGGGCTTTTTGGTCACCAAGTTGATCAAACCGCCGGCTTCGATACGACCGTACAAGCCGGAAGCCGGACCTTTGACGACTTCAACCCGGTCAAGGTTGGCAAAGTCGGCGCTGCTTTTTTGCATGCGGATGCCGTTGCGATAGTAGTTGCTTCTAAAGCCCAATTCAAAGCCGCGCACCACGTACGCATCGGCACCACCGGTGGTGCCGCCATTCGAAGACTTTTGCTGCACGCCGCTAACGTTTTTCAAGGCATCCTGCAAACGAAAGGCTTGTTGATCGCGAATAACTGCTTGCGGAATCACCTGTACGGACATCGGAGTTTCCATCAGTGCCGTGTCGATTTTAGTTGCAGTTGAAGCGTTTCTCCGATTGTAATCCGGGTTATAAGGATCAGCCGAATCATAAACCGCCTTTCCCTCCACCCTCACCGCCGGCAACGTCGATACGTCAGCAGGCGCTTCCGCCACTTTAATCGCCACCGCATCACCCGCCGTAAACGTGTAGGTCAAGCCAGTTCCCACCAACAACTTCTGTAAACCTCGCTCTACGGTAAATTCTCCCTCCAGCCCCTGGCTGGTTTTGCCATCGGTTAAACGGGCATCTGCCGAAAGCATAATCCCGGCGTTGCCGGCGAACTGGCTTAGCGCATGGCTCAAGGTGCCACTGCTGATGTGATAGCTGCGCTCGGTACCGGCGGGTTCGGCGGCAAGGGCGGGCATGGCCGCCAGCGAGGTTGCCAGCACCAACCCGGTCAGGGCTTGTTGCACGCTGCTACTGGTTTTGTCGATGCGGTACTTGGGTTTTCGCTTGGACATGGGGTCACTCCCTTGGTTTGTTTAGGTTTCAATTCACTTGCCAATCGAAAAGCGAAAAAGGGAACCGCAAAGGTTAATTTTTTTCGATTATTTGCAATTATTTTTTTATGTTGTTAATAATCAAATAGTTACTAACCTATGCTTTTTATAGGCTTCTCCGTGCATCATTGTGCATATGCGCGGTTTGCCTGGTAAATAGTATGGGCGGAGACAAATCGCTAGTTGTGATGTATGATTTTCAAATATCATACACACGGAGATTCCGATGCGGACCAATATCATGATTGATGAAGCACTAATGGCCGATGTTTTAAGCGTGACAGGCATTAAAACCAAGCGCGAAGCGGTCGAACAGGGCTTAAAAACTTTATTGATGCTAAAGCAGCAGGAAGCCATCAAAAAAATGAAAGGTCAATTAAAGTGGGAAGGCGATTTAGATCAAATGCGGGCTGAGCGGTGATTTTGGTCGATTCCAGCGTGTGGATCGATTATTTCAACGGCACGGAAACCATCGCTACCCAAAAACTGGACGGTTTGCTAGGTGTAAAGCCTGTGTGCACGGGCGATTTGATTTTGGTGGAAGTGTTGCAGGGTTTTCGCAACGATCAGGATTACCAAACCGCAAAAGCGATGTTATGTGCTTTGCCCATGCACACCATGCTTGGTAGGGAGATTAGTTTAAAGAGTGCGGAAAACTTTAGAAGTCTACGCAAGCAAGGTATCACCATTCGCAAAACCATCGACACCCTGATTGCGACTTCCTGCATTGAAAAGCAGATGCCATTGTTGCATTCGGATAAGGATTTTCTGCCATTCGAACAGTTTTTGGGCTTGCAGGTTATCTGAGACAGCCATGGGCCGCCAGCGCAAAACTCAACGCCGCTCAATCCTCACCCACAACGGCGACACTTGCGATACTTTAACCGGCAAGGTTTTTTCCAGCTCGGCTAGAATCCGGTCGGTGTCGTGAATGGGGTAGGCACCAACGATGCGCAGTTCGGCAATCTCCGGCGCACAGGTGATGTAGCCATGGCGATAGCGTTTGAGTTGCACCACAAATTCGCCGAGTGGCTGATTGTCGGCTAACAAAAAGCCTTGGGTCCAGGCCGGTTGATTGAGTTCGGTGGCTTGAATGGGGGCGATGGCTTGGGCGTTAAACTGGGCTTGCTGTCCGGCGCTTAAGGTCTGGTGACTGGCACCGGGGCCGCTTGGGGTGATCTCCACGGCACCGGCGTAGACACTGGTTTGGCTTTCTTCATGTTGTTGGTGAACGCTGAAGCGGGTACCAATTGCCCTAACCCGACCTTCCGCACTATCTACGACGAACGGGCGAT
Organism: Methylomonas sp. Kb3; assembly: GCF_002834115.1. NCBI lineage: Bacteria > Pseudomonadati > Pseudomonadota > Gammaproteobacteria > Methylococcales > Methylococcaceae > Methylomonas > Methylomonas sp. Kb3. The sequence continues at coordinate 22,448 of NZ_PIZT01000020.1, forward strand.
GCTGGCCGTTGCTGTCCGGTGCGGTTTCAATATAAATTTCGCCGCTTAGCAGGCGGATTCTGCGCAAGTCAGTCGAAAAGTCAACGTCGATAGCACTGGCCGCATCCATCTCGATGCGGCTGCCATCCGCCAAGCTAAGGCTGCGCGTGGCGCCTATGCCGGTTCGGTAATCAGCTCGCCACCCTCTCAGATAATCGGACCGCCACAACTCAAAGCCGGACAAGCCTACCGCAGCCAAAATCGCCAAGTTTTTAAGAGCCTGACGGCGCTGCATATCCGGCGAGCCTAAGGCCGCCGCTGCGGTTTGCGTGGGCAGGCCATCGAATTTATGGGTAAAAAATTCCACCCGAGACCAAGCCGCCCAATGCGCGGGATGCGACGCCAGCCAAGCCTGCCATTGTTGCTGTTCAGTTTGACTGGTAGCGCCTGATTCCAATACCGCAAACCATTCCGCTGCCTCTGCCAGGATGCGGGGGTGAATGTCCGGATGATGTCGTTTAGCCATGATTGTTTATAGTGTGGCGGTGAGGCAATGCAACATCGCTCGGGCCATGTATTTTTTCACCATCCTATCGGAAACCCCCAAGCGTTGCCCTATCTGTACATAAGTTAAGCCATCCAGTTGCGACAGCAGAAATGCGCTACGGACTTTGGCGGGTAGTTCGTCCAGCAAGGCATCGATTTCCTGTAGGGTGGCGAGGATGATGGCATGCTCTTCGGGCGATGGCGCCAATGGCTCCGGGTACGCCGCCACGGAATCCCAGTAGGCTTGTTCGATAGCAGCGCGGCGCCAATCATTGATCAACAAGCCTTTGGCAATCGTCGTCAGATAGGCGCGCGGCTCGCGAATGGCTTGCATATCCTGTGCGGTAAGGACGCGCATGAAGGTATCGTGCGCGTGGTCTTCGGCCTGCAAGCGGCATTGAACGCGGCGGTTTAGCCAACCGAGCAGCCAGGAATGATGCTCTTGGTAGAACTCAGCCAACCCTTTGTCGGGCATTATTGTGGCTGTCATGATTTATGTCCTTCAGCGTGCAAAATGAGTGTGAATCCAATCAAGAATAAACAGGGGCGGACAGTGTGTTGTGTGCTCATGGAGGTTGCCACAATCAGGGTAAGGGCCAATTCAGACGCGCGATTTCTTATAAAAACCTATAAACAAAGCAAATTTAGGGCCGAATATAGGGCTTTGACTGCCCCTGTGCGTCGCTTGCGAGCTTATTATTTTATTTCAAAGGCTTACAGGAAGTTTTTCCGAAGTATTAACTGGGAATTAACTGTAGTTCAGCGATTTTCCTGGATAAATACGACGAGAAAAGACTGCTTAGGCGGGGATTTGACCGAATTGGTTTATGGTATATGACGCAGTTTAATTGTTTAAGCGCTCAGCAGGCTGTTAAACCATGCAGTCTGCACACATCAGCCTTCTTTTTTAAAGCGAACTGTCACCACGTAGGAACCATGCTGGCACTTAGTAAAACGCTTGCTAGAGTTGTAGTACTTTCAATCCCGAAAACAACGGTATCCCCATGAATCAGCCCCGCTATTTCTTCGCCGGTGACCAATGCTTTGTCATCGAACGGTATAACGACTGCGCCCCCTTCGCCAGCTTTCTGCCGGGGATTGCCGGCATGCATGGACGTCCGGCCTGGGCGTTTTATGTGAATCGCGGCCAGGCGATTGCCAGTTTTGGGGTGCGGAATAAGGACGGGGCATTTTTAGAGTTTTTCCCGGCGGACAAGGCCTACCAACTGACGCCGTCGCGCGGGTTTCGCACGTTTTTGAAAATTGACGACGGCCAGCATACTCGCCCATACGAGCCGTTTCAACGTGGTGCTGGGCTGGAGGTGAAGCAACGTCTTTACGTGACTCCGCATGAAGTAGGCGTGGAGGAAGTCAATCCCCCACTGGGTTTACGCTTGCGCGCCGACGTGTTCACGCTAGCCGAAGCGCCGGTTGCCGGGTTGCTGCGGCGGGTAGAGATTGCCAACACCATGGATAAAGCCCTACACCTCGAGATCGTCGATGGCTTGCCGCAAGTGCTGCCTTATGCGATGAATCAATGGATCCTCAAATTCATGAGCCGCACGTCCGAGGCCTTTATGCGGGTGGAGGGCGCGGCGGAAAATCGGCCGTTTTATCGCTTGAAAGTCTGGCCCACCGACAGCCCGCAGGTGGAGCCGGTGATTGCCGGCAATTTCTTCGTCGGCTTTTTGGATGGTCAGCACAATCAAGCTATTGTCGATCCGGAGCGGATTTTTGGTTTGGCCGGCGATTTTTCGCAAGCGGAGCGATTTTTTTCAGACCAGCCCTTGGACTTTGCCGAGCAAGTCTGCGGCAATCAAACGCCGGCGGCGTTTCAACATCTTAAGCTGTCTTTGCAGCCCGGTGAAAGCCGGGTGTTTTACGGCGTGTACGGTCACGCCGGCTCCCGTGGAATTTTCGATCAATTTCTGCTTGAAGCTCTGCAACCAGGCTATTTCGAGGCAAAGCGCGAGATCAATCGTAGCTTGGTTAATAACATCAGGCAACGCGCGTTCACCGCCACCGCCCAGCCGCTATTCGATGCTCACGCCCGCCAATGTTATCTGGACAACGGTTTGCGCGGCGGCTTTTCCATGCCGGTGCCGGGCGGCGCGCATTTGTATTTGTTTGGTCGCAAGCACGGCGATCTGGAACGCGATTACAACGATTTTTTATTGCAGGACACGCCCTATTCCGAAGGTAACGGCGATTTTCGCGATGTGTTGCAAAATCGGCGCATGGATTTGTTCTTCGACCCGGCCTTGGATGCCAAGAACATTCGCTATTTTTTCAATCTGATTCAGCCGGATGGCTATAACCCTTGTGCTTTGCGCAACTCGCGGTTTGTCGTGGATGCACCGGCAAATTTTGCGCACTTCTACGGGCGTTTTCCAGAACTGGAGCCCTTGCTACACAAAGAATTTAAGTATGCGGAACTGGTGGAAATCGTGGGAGCCGCGGACGATGCGGAAAACATCCTGACTACTGTTTTGTCCCACGCCCAAGAATTGGAAGATGCTGAATTCGACCGCGGTTATTGGTCGGATCACTGGACCTATCTGGTGGACTTATTGCTTAGTTACGCGGCGATTTTTCCGGATCGTTTGGCCGGTTTATTTCAGGACAAAACCTACAGCTTTTTCGACCCTACTCATAAGGTCGCGGCGCGCACACAAAAATATGTGGTCACGGCAAACGGCGTGCGCCAATACAATGCCGTGCGCTATTGCCCGGAGAAAAAGGCATTGATCGATGCGCGACAGCAGCGCCGTTACCAAGTACGTTCGCAAGCCGGCCACGGCGAGATTGTCTACACCAGTTTATTGGGGAAGATTCTGACCCTGGTCGCCAATAAGCTGGCGACGCTCGACCCCGCCGGCGTGGGCATTGAAATGGAGGCGGACCGGCCTGGCTGGTGTGATGCCTTAAACGGCCTGCCCGGCATTTTAGGCTCGTCGGTCAACGAAACCATCGAGTTGAAGCGCCTGGTGGATTTTACCTTCAGCGCGCTGATCCAATTGAAGGAAGCGTGCGCCGTACCCGTCGAATTGGCGGACTTTGTGACGGCGTTGCATAAGTTGTTAACTCGCGATGATTTGACGCCGGAACTGTTCTGGCAGGAAAGCGGCGCGTTGAAAGAAGTCTATCGGCAACAGGTATTCATGGGCTTTTCCGGTGCCGAACAGGCTCTGGCACTGTCTGACATTCAAGCCTTCCTGCGCTTGGTAGCCCACTACCTGGACGCCGCAATCGACAAAGCCCGCACGCCCCAAGGCATAGTTACCTATTTTGCGTACGAGGCAGAGCAATATCATGAGTTGGAAACCGGGGGCATCGCCGTCACCCGCTTTCAGCAAAAACCGCTGCCGTTATTCCTGGAAGGTTTTGTGCACGCCTTACGGATCGCCGACCCGATGCAGGCGCAGACCCTGTATCAAGCTGTGCGCAATTCGGATTTATACGATGCCAAACTGGGCATGTACCGGGTCAACGAACCCTTGGGTGACCGGGCGCTGGACTTGGGACGTATCGGGGTTTTTAACTACGGCTGGCTGGAGAACGGCTCGATCTTTTTACACATGCATTACAAGTTTGTACTGGAGATGGTGCGTGCCGGCTTGGTCGATGAGTTTTACGCCCACATCGAATCACTATTGGTGCCTTTTCACGACCCGGGCGAATACAAACGCAATCCCATCGAAAACTCCAGCTTTTTGGTCAGTAGCGGTTTTACAATCGATGCCCGCCAGCACGGCCGCGGCTGCGTGGCCCGATTATCCGGCGCGACCGTGGAGTTTTTGCATTTGTGGACGCACCTGTTCCTGGGGCCGGCACCGTTTACATGGGAAGCCGGCATCTTGGCATTTAAACCGACACCGCTGTTGGCTGCCGCGTTTTTTTCCGCTGAAGCACAAATTGCCACGCCGTTTGTCGAGCCTGAAACCTTGCCGGCCGCTAGTGCGACCTGCACGCTCTTCGGTTCGACGCTACTGGTTTACAGCAATCCGCAACGCCGCGATACGTTTGGCCCGGAGGCAGTCAAACCGATTGAGTACCGGTTGTATGGTCGAGACGGCACGACACAAACCCTAACCGCAGCCAGTGTCTCAGGCCCGGTAGCAGAAGCGTTACGTTTAGGGCAATTTCGCCGGGTCGATGTACTACTGGGCTAAATGCCGCTAGGCTGCCCACACATAGGTAGCCACTGCTCTGCCCGGTATCTCAACAAGCGCGTTTTTGCCTTGATAGTGGATAGCAAAGGCTTGAGGCTCGACTGCGTCGTTTAACACGATCAATACGATAAAACCCGCCGGCGTGCGGAAGGCCACGTTAGGCAAATAGTCGTTTTGCACGCCGGAAGCAATCCGCACGGAACCGGGCCGGACAAACTTGGCCGCGTGGGCAATCACGTAATACGCGACATTGCGAGTGACCTGATCGCCGTCTATTGTCAACGCGCCCACGCAGCGGGCTTCGCCGCCCGGCGTGTGCGGCCCGCAAAACGGATCGGAGGCCAAATTCCATTCCAACACCGCCCTGCTCCAGTGCCGCAACGAACCGATCAACACGTGGCGGGCGTGCCACATTAAATCGCCACCAAACTCGCCGTCCGAACCCACCCATTGTTCGGTGAAATACAGTTTCATGTCGGGGTAAGCTTGATGCACTTCCGATAATACCGAAATATCACCGCCATACAGATGCCAAGCGGAGCCGCTGAGATACTGGCGAGCGTCGGCGTCGGCGAAGACCGTCAACGGGTACTCTTTGACATCGCAATTGTGATCCCAGCAAAACACTTCCACATCAGCTAATCCCGCCTCGCGCAAGGCCGGTCCCAAATGATGTTTGATAAATGCAGCCTGCTCCGGCGCTTCCATCGCCATGCTGGGCTCGTTTTTTTGATTGAGCGGCTCGTTCTGCGGCGTGATACCATGAATCACGATGCCGCGTTCGCGCATCGCTTGCAGATATTTCACCAAATACGCCGCGTAGACGGCATAGCATTCGGGCTTAAGTTTGCCGCCGATAAACGCTTGGTTAGTCTTCATCCAACGCGGTGCCGACCACGCGGTGGCGATAATTCGAATAGTTGGATTGAGCGCCAGAATATCTTGGAGTAGCGGAATAACCTCGATATCGCCGGCATTCAAATCAAAATGCGCCAGTTCCATGTCAGTCTGACCATCGGGCATGTCGTCATAGCTAAAGCAACGCTCGCTTAAATCGGAAGCGCCGATACTAAGCCGCAAACAGCTGACGCCGATCCCGTCACCATCTGGCAAAAATAGTTCCTGCAACAAAGCTTGCCGTTCGACGTTGGGCAGTGCCGCAATCAGCATGGCGCTGCCGCCGGTCAAGGAGAAGCCAAAAGCTTCCACGGTTTGATAAACATCGCCGGTATCGACCGCTATTACCGGCACATCGCCGAGAGGGTTGTTAAAACCAAAACCACTGGTCTGTGGTTGTAACAAGGCTTGCTGGTCGGCAGTCGTCAGCCAAATCTCTATAGGCTCGCGCCCCGCGCTTTCGGAAAATAGTGATTGAAAAGCGTTGGTATGCTCAGACATGACAGCCCTCATGGTTAATGCGGAAGCGGTTCCGCCGGATTCAATACAAACAGCATGGCGCTATATTATCGACTTTGCTCAGGCTAGCCAGTTAATTTTCCCGCCTGTTTAATGCCATCGTGAAAACTGCACATTCCACACATTGTGCTCAGGGTCTCAGGCTTTTTGCTGGGCAATGTCATAAAACCGTCAAAATCACTTATACTGCGATTTCCGTTTTAACGTATGGAGATCGGATATGAAAAAATTGGTTTCAATTCGCGCGCTAACCACTCGGCTAAATCGTAAGCTGGCCAAGGAGTCGAAGAAGTTGTTGAAGTACAAGCCGAGGTTGCAGAACAACGATACGATTGTCGAATACGCCGTTGTGGATCTAAAGACGAACTCCATCATTAATTTTCATATGGCGAGCGAATTGCAAGAATTTGCCAGAGGCCTAGGCTGCTTAGCCAGCCTGGAAGAAGTTTCTTTCGAATAGCAGCCGTTTAGCGTTGCAGTTCCATAAAGCCGGGTACGCCCGGCTTTTTTGTGCGCCTAAATCGCGGCTTATCTATATTCAGAGCATCGGCTTTTTAGGTTTTTCCGTTTAACTGGTTACTCAAAGCGCGTTCCGAAATATCGTTGTACAAATTGGCCAATTCAGCGATCAACTTTTGATATTCAGGGTGGTGCTTCAATAGTGGCATCATAGTGCTGGCCTCTGAAAGCATTTGTTCAAAATGCATGATTTCAATCTCGTTCAGCGTATCGCCCTCTTCCACTCTTTTTTTAACGGCCAACGCGCGCGGAATGGACTGCTCTTCCAATTGCTCCACAAAGGCAGTGATAATGCCGATTTCATCATCTGACGAATACATTTGTATTTCCTGTTTGTTGCGACGAAAAGCCATCGCTGCTGAATTATCGCCTTGTCTCCCGGAAGTCTCTAACCTTCTGCCTGTCTCGGAGCATAGCGTTTCCTTTGGTTTTTAGAAGCTCCCTTCCCTGAGTTTTTGGTATTTTGCGGAAAAAATCAGATGTAAATTTTGACTTTGAACATGGTAAAGCCGAATATTGAAACTACTCTTTAGCATTTTTGGATAAAAAGATGACGTTTCTTAAAAAAATATCTGCCCTAGCCCTGTTATCTCTGACAACGAATACCGCCTGGTCCGAACCTGTTCACTTTTGCAAAGTGCAAAGAGTTTACGAAGACGATGTCAGCGTACAGCCAAAGATTGTCCATGAGGACTGCTCCGGCGTCGCCTTTCTTTGGTATGCCAAATTTTACGTCGAAGCATCCTGCTGGCCCGGCGCTATCGAATTATTGAAGGGTAAATGCGAACAAACTGAAGTCGATTCCAAAGACTATGCTCCAGAGCCAACGGCAACCGAAACCCAAGAAGAAAATCAGGAAAAAGGCCTTTAGGCAACAAACCCTATCAAGCAGAAACGCTTGGCCTGTGGTTTAGATTTTCCTTCCCTGCGTCGATTGCCTTCAGACTTGCCGGTAAGGCCCACGGCAACCATCCGCCGGACATGCTGTTGGCCGTCCGGCCGTGAAATGACCAAGCCTGCCGAAATTCATCCGTAGGCGAACTCGCGCCATTCGAATTCCGGAATCAGGCCTTGCCGGTGCTGTGAACCGCCCGCAGCACCAATATTTTCCCGAACGTTCGCAAGCTCACCACCTCTTGAAGTACCAATCCACTGGCATCGAACAGTCGCCGCCATTCGGCCAGCGTTCGCTCCCGGCCGCGGGTGTTGACGAACATTTGCATGTCGAATGAGGCTGCAGCGATGTCGGTCGGACTATCCGGCATCACCATCTCCATCACGGCGATGGTCGCGTCACAGTCTGCGGCAGCGCTCGCCACCCTGGATAAAGCGGCAATGCAAGTGTCGTCGTCGAAGCCATGCAGCACCGCGCTCAGCAGGTAAATATCCTTGTCGCTATGCGCCTTGGGCACGGCTTGCAGTAGGTCCCAGGCTTCGAAGTGCATACGTTGCAGTGCCGCACCCTCGCCTTTTTCCTGCCAGAACTGCGCCGCGCCTTGGATGACCTGTTCGCGGTCGGCCACCAACGCCGTAAGCTGCGGATGGCGTTTGAGGATGGCAAGCGATTTTGCACCCTTGGAGCCGCCGACGTCGAGGATGCGCTCGAAGCGCGACCAATCGAAATCGGTAACAAAGCTGTTCCCGGCCAAGGCTTCCACGCTATCCATCGCCTGCGCGAACAGCGCATCGAATTCCGGATTTCCGTCCATATAAGCGTAAAACGCCTGCCCGTGCGCCGATTCGAACGGTACTCCGCCGCTACGAATGCCCTGCTCCAATTCCTCGAACCATGGTCGGCTCATTTCCGGCGAGTTGTGCATCAGCACCATCGCCCGTACGCTGTTGGGATGATCCGGACGCAGGTAAGACGAAAGCTTGTTATTGCGGAAACGGCGCGGCGAGACTTCCTCGAACACGCCCATCGCCGCCAACATGCGCAGCAAGCGGTAGAGGGCATCGGCGTCGGCGCCGACCCGGTCGGCCAAAGTTTGGGCGCTAGCTTCGCTTTCGGCCAAAGCGCCGGCAATGTCCAACCGCGCGGCGACAGACAGCGCCCGCGATTGCCAATAGGCCGAACCGATCTGGATCAGGCGGAACGGCGCCGGCACAAGTTTGTTGCGCAGATTTTGCAACCAGGCGCCGAATCTGGCGAGTTTGGCGAAACGACACACCGCGCCGACATTCTTTTGTAACGTCATGTCATGCCCCCGGTTGCGCGGCAGCCATGCCCGCCGCCAATAGTTTGCCGTTGAGCGCAGCGAGTTCGTCGAGGAAGGCGTCGTCCATCTGCCCACCCATCTGCTCCTCGAAGATGTCTTTCAGCAGCATGGGCATCATCGCAAGGCTGACGAAAGCCATGCGCGCCACGTCGGGATTGATCGCCGCATCCACCTTCCCGGCTGTCTTGAGTTGTTCCAGCCGCCTTGCGCCACCGCTGCGGCCGCGCTCCAGCAACTGCAGGATAAAACGCCGGCCCGGCCCGTGGTTGAGGGCAAGCACCTTGAGGATGAGCTTGGGAAATTCGGGATGCCGGCGCATGGTGTCGTAATAGAGGCGCAGATAGTCGGCAAAGCCGCCGGCCTCGGACAGCGTATTGCTGTCGAGCATGTCCAGGAGGGGCTTGAGCGTCTCGCGGATCATTTCTTCGTAAAGGCCTTCCTTGTTACCGAAGTAATAGCGGATCATCGAGATATTGACGCCCGCCTGGTCGGCGATGGCGCGGGTGGTGACTTTGTGGTATTCGTCGGCGAGAAAACATTCCAGCGCCGCCTTGAGCAGGCGCTCGTAAACCGGGTCATTAATATCGTTCATCGTAAAAACTCCTGCAAGCCATGATGACGGCAGGTTAGCACCGGCGGCACAGCTGCCCTAGCGATTTCGCCAATCAAGATGAGGGGTTTGATTGAAGGTGATTCTGGCTTCCAAGCTTCAGCTTGGGAGCCAGAAAAATCGATAATATGCCGGTATTGGGTTTGCACGAGTAGAGTGGGTTGAATGATAGGGGCTGTTGCCATTTTGTCATAATCCCTTTGAAAATCGATTGGCGAGCCATATTGATTGAGTTTTCAATCAAACGATA